>JAGQXH010000010.1 GCA_020436695.1 Lewinella sp.
CACATTTCTTCGGAAATATAAGGCGCGAAAGGAGCGATCAATACCACCAGATCCTGTAAAATAGCCCGCTTACTAGAATTATTCAGCTTACCTAGATCATTGGTGGCCACCATAAAGGCCGGTACACAGGTATTGAAGGAAAAGCGTTCGATATCCTCATTTACTTTTTTGATGGCGGTATGCAGGATCTTCAGTTCCTCCTTGTTGGGGGCTTCATCGCTGACGCGGAAGTTGTCTTTATTATCGAAAAACAGATTCCAGAATTTGCGCAGAAAGCGGAACACGCCGTCGATGCCCTGCATATCCCAGGGTTTGGCCTGTTCGATAGGGCCCAGGAACATCTCGTACATGCGGAAGCAGTCGGCACCATAACGGTTCACCACATCATCCGGATTCACCACATTGAAATAGCGCTTGGACATCTTGCCCACCTCGCTGCGGGTGACGAACTGACCGGCATCATTGGCAATGAATTCCGCATCGGCATAATCCGGTCGCCAGGCTTTGAACTTGGCAATGCCTTCTTCCGTCAGATGAGAGGTTTCCTTACCGTAATCACTCACAAAATCCACGTGCACCGGGATCAATGCAAATTCAGCATCCGGATACTGATCCAGAATATCGGCGGACACGAAGGTTCGACTGTCATCACCTTCTTCGGCCTTGATGAGATGGATGAATTCGATCACTCCCTGGATCATTCCCTGGTTGATCAACTTGCGGGCGTATTCCTTTTTGGGTACCAGCCCCAGATCGTACAGGAAGTGATTCCAGAAACGACTGTACAACAGGTGGCCGGTTGCATGCTCCGAACCACCGACGTACAGATCTACATCCTGCCAGTAGTCGATGGCATTTTTTGAAGCAAAGGCTCCCTTATTGTCCGGATCCATATAACGATACCAATACCAGGACGAACCCGCCCAACCCGGCATAGTCGACAGTTCATATTCGTATTTTCCCTGGTATTTCCAGTCTTCGGCGCGCCCCAGTGGCGGCTCGCCGGTCTCGGTGGGCAGGTATTTATCTACCTTCGGCAACAACAAGGGCAATTCGCTCTCTTCGATCAGATAAGGTACACCGTCTTTCCAATAGGCTGGAACCGGCTCACCCCAATAACGTTGACGACTAAAAACAGCATCGCGGATGCGATACTGGATCTTACCACGGCCCAGTCTCCTTTCCTCCAGCCAGTCGATCAGTTTCGGCACAGCCTGCTCATAGGTCAAACCGTTGATCATGCCGGAATTGATGTAGCGGCCTTCTTTAGTGGCATCCGCGGCTTCTTCGATGTTTTCCTGGGCGTCCAGAATGGGAACGATCGGTAAACCGAAATGGGTCGCAAAATCCCAGTCGCGCTGATCACCGGAAGGAACGGCCATTACGGCACCTGTACCATAGCCGGCCAAAACGTAATCAGCAATATAAATGGGCACTTTCTCCTCATTGAAAGGATTAATGCAGTAGCTACCGGTAAAAGCACCGGTGACCGTTTTTACTTCTGCCATTCGCTCTATTTCCGAGCGGCTGGCCGTCCATTTGATATAGTCATCTACCTCCTGCTGCTGTTCGGGCGTGGTGATCTGAGCGACCAGTTCGTGCTCCGGAGCCAAACACATAAAGGTAACCCCATAGATGGTATCCACCCGGGTGGTAAATACTTCAATTGGGGTTTCGGCATCCTGTTCCAGTGCAAAACGTACACTGGCGCCCTGGGAGCGACCGATCCAGTTGCGCTGCTGTTCTTTCAGGCTTTCCGGCCAGTCGATATCGTCCAGACCATATAACAACCGGTCAGCATAGGCTGTGATGCGCATGCTCCACTGTTTCATCAACTTGCGCTCTACCGGATAACCGCCCCGCTCGCTTACACCGTCTTTCACCTCATCGTTGGACAATACCGTACCCATGGCCGGGCACCAGTTTACAAAACTCTCTTTGGGAAAGGTCAGACGGTAGTTCAACAGGAAGTTCTGCTGTTCGGCCACACTCATTGCATTCCAGTCAGTGGCTGAGATCACGGGAGTGTCGTCGTCGCAGACGGCTTTTATTTTGGCATTTCCTTCTTTGGCCAGCCGGTCGACCAATTGCTCAATGGGCATTGCCTTATCAGCCACCTCATCGTAATAATGGCGGAACAACTGCATGAAGATCCACTGCGTCCAGCGATAATAATCCGGATCGCTGGTACGTACCTCCCGGCTCCAGTCGAAGGAGAAAGCCATGTTTTCCAACTGCTCCCGGAAACGCTTGATGTTCTTATCCGTAGAAATGGCCGGATGAATACCGGTCTGGATCGCATATTGTTCGGCGGGCAGCCCAAAGGAATCATATCCCATCGGGTGTAGCACATTGAAACCTTTCAAACGCTTGTAACGGGCGAAAATATCGGAAGCGATGTAGCCAAGTGGATGCCCCACATGCAGCCCCTCACCTGAAGGGTAGGGGAACATATCCAGCACGTAGTATTTTGGCCGGGCGTTCGCATCATCCGGAGCAGGCGTTTCTACTTTGTATACTTCTTCTTCCTCCCAGAACTTTTTCCACTTGGGCTCAATGTCCCTCGGTTGATAATCCATTGTTGAAAGGTTTAAATACTTTAGTCGTAGGCCGGTTCGTCTTAAGCCTTGAAGTTCGGGACGAATGACTTATGACTGACTGACACCATGACCTATTATTACAAAAACGGCCCGGGAAAAATTCCCAGTCACCGTTTTGATGTTAAAACAGGCCGCGAAATTAGGGAAAAATTTGATATTGACATTGGCATTTGGGCATTTACGATTAGAACCAATCAGAGGGGACCACCTTGCTGATTGTTATTTTGTTCGCTACTGCTTAGGTTGGGAGTAAAGACCAGTTGCAAAATAACCGATACCGGAATCCAGCTTTTTGGACAGGAGTGTTGATTCAAGTTCACGTAGTCCCGCTAACTTCTCCTCATTGTTCTGGTCAAAAGTCGGATTGGCAAAAACAATTTTATAGGATTTAACGCTCCAGCCTTCAGTGAGGCCCGGAATCGGGAAGTTTCCGAGATTGAAACCTGCTCTCAGGTCTTCAGTACCTGGGTATAATGGTGATGGTAATGCCGCTTTTTCCAACTGCTCGGCCGAAAAAGGCGCGGTGCTGTAGATGAAATTGATGTAGTTGTCCTCCTTCTCCCAATTATACCAATACCACTTGGGGTCGAGTTGCAAAGGTATGCCATCATATCGGCTGAACACCCTTACAGAATCATTGGGTTTTAACATGCTCACTTTAGGTTCCAAGAGACCAGCCTGGGCGGCAAAGCTCGGATCGAAGTAAATAGCGGCAATGTACAGATTCACCGGACCGTTGTTGGTGATATTGATTTTCAGTTTTCCTCCCCAGGTCTTTCCCCCATCGAGCGATCTGATCTTTAGCTTCAGCTCATTTTCCGGGCCGGGATCGAGAGCGTCCTGTCCTCCGTTCGGGCCTTCAAAGGCAAAAGTTACCTGCAGATAATGGTCCGGAAGCTTATTGCTGGTGGCATTATTGAGCTGTTTCAGATAAGTCCAATGCGAGATATGTCGTAGACAATTCCCGATCAGTTTGATCGTACCGTCCTGGTTTAGATATAGCTGTTTGGTCAGCGGCTGAAATTCGTTATCCGGTAGCGTAATATAGATCAGACCGTTGGCCAGAACGAGATCATATGCCGCTTTATGCGCTTCATCGCAAAAGGTTAACCAGTTTTCAGCTTCAAGCAATTCCAGTTCTTTCAGGACCTTTTCCACCTCTTCCACCGGTGCGTCCTTATTGATCAGTCGGAGCAGAATTGCCCGTTGCTCGGTTCCCGAAATTTTGACCCGGTGGTCTTTTACTTCGAGACCTTCTTCGTTTTCAAATTGCACCACAGCACTATCCAGATCGGTTGAGACTACTTTTCCGGTGAGCGTTTCCTTCTTATTTACGGCGACTACTACAGTGGTCTTACCGTTTGCTACTCCGTGGATTACCCCTCGGTTTAATACCCAGCGACCGGCCGCACCGGTTTTTGTACTGAAGACGATGGTGCCATCCTGAACTTCTGTAATTTCCTTGTTTAAAAATCCGGTTTGAAGCAGATGATGATATTCGTTTGGGGCGTACAACTTTGGTTTCTGATCAAATATTCCCCTGATCTTATTTCGGACCCGGCTGTGCAGCTCGGCGTAAGATAAATTGCCCCCGGATTGTTCCAGCGTCCGCAGGAGGTAAGAAGTCAACACCCCTTCTCCATTTGATTCTACAGCCGCCTCATCACTTTCGGCCGCCGAGAGTTGGACATGAGCTGCCTGTGGCAGGACTTCTGCGAGTATTTTTCCTTTAAAATCGGCGAGATCATAACTCTTACTGCCTTCCGGTTGATGTTTGTAGCCGGCAGCGAAGATGAAATCATCCCAATTGCGCTGGGGAAAAACGATATCGATGCGTTTGTTGTTTATGGTGGGTGTCACCTGGGAACGGGTGTTATCCCCTGAGTTGCAACAATCAAAAATTGTGACAATATGTGCTCCCGTTTTTTGATACAGCTCATGCAACAGATACCGGATCTCTTTGTCGGCAAGAAGGAAGTTCGGCGAATAAGTGTCCTCATAATAACAAACTATTGATTCCAGCCTTCCATCACTTTCATCGACCCAGATCGACGGATCGGCTTCCTCCACCGTTCCGTGGCCGGAGTAATAAATTAGAATGGTATCGTTTTCGGTAGCAAGCGACAGGTCTTTTCGGAAGGCATCAATGATATTTAGTTTGGTGGCCTCCTGATCCAGCAACAACTTGAAGGAAAGGGTGATTGTTGGATCGTTTTGGAGGTACTTCAGCATTTGGCAGGCGTCGTGCGCACAGCCGGATAATTTAGGGAAGCTGCCGTTGCCGTGGAGAATGAGAGCATCCTGATATTCGTTTATACCGATAAGCAACGCATGAACGTGAGGAGATTGGATTACTGAGGTCATTGTATTCGGCTTTAGATGGATTGTGGTAGTATTACAATGGGCCGTCGAGTTCAACCAGCTTATTGCGAATCGCATAAATGATCAACCCGGCGGTGTTGCGTACTCCCGTTTTACTCAATAGGCTGTTCCGGTGATTTTCGACGGTGCGAATACTGATGAACAGCTGTTCAGCGATCTCTCCGGAAGTAAATTCCCGGCAAATGAGATTCAGCACTTCCATTTCCCTTTGCGTCAGTTGCAGATTGTCCTGTATTTTCCAGGGACGGACAGGCTGATGTTTTTTCTGAATACCTTTCAGGAGTGCTTTGGAGACGTATTCATTGAAGTAGAATTCTTTCTCGTAAACGGTTTGGATGGCCGTTTTCAATACTTCCGGCTCTTCATTTTTCAGCAGATAACCGTTGGCGCCTACCTTCATCATGTGGTTGATCAAACGCTCCTCATCATACATGGTAAGTAGAATGATCCTGATGTCCGGATACAGTTCCCGGATCTTTTCGGTAGCTTCCAGCCCATCCATTACCGGCATGCGCAGATCCATGAGAATAACATCGGGTTGGTTTAATGCAATGGCTTCGATCAATTCCTTTCCGTTTGAAGCTTCGATGATCAGTTCCACATTTTCAAATGACCGGATCAATAACCGAAGCCCTTTCAGGAATAAGATCTGATCGTCGGCGATGGCCAGTTTTATTGTTGGCATGTGATAGGTGTTTGTTGGGCTCCTAAGGGGTTAAAATATCAAAGGATTGTGTTTGGGTAAAAATAGGGGTTTCTACTCACTTTTCTAAAATAGGTAGTAGGCTCCATTTTTTATATTAGAACAAAATCGGATATTGAGCATTGTCCTGCCGATCGGCAATTCTTCATTTGTAATTCCATGTAAACTATTAAATATCCTTGGATGATTATTGGCTTTCCAAACCAGGAGAGCCTGGATCGGATCTTATATTTTATGCAGCTGTATTTAACTTGAAAAATTGCTGATTACATACACCATTCTTTCATAACATAATAAAAATCAGATCATGGCTAACCCAAAGAAAAGTAGGCAACTTGATAAGGAACAAGTTGACAAATTGAATCAGGAATGGAATAATTGTCTGCCGAGTAGTATCAGCAATTTATTTTATGAGAAGCATGACAAAACCGGTATCCAAAGAGTCAGTTATTTTTCTCTTAATCTGGACGATGCAGATTATGATACAATAAGAGGCTTTTGGAAGGAGTTCCATGGTTTTTGTATTATTAGAATAATCATGGGATGCGAAAACGAAAAGTTTTCACCTGTATTTGAACTTACGCACGTAGATTTTCAGCTGTCCAAAACGGCGCAGGAAAATCCGCCCTCACTTTATTATTCGCTTATACCCAATTATGATACCGAGACTCCAAAGCCAAGTTTAAGTCCGATTTTCAGTTATTCCAATACTTTATTTAATAATGAAGATCCACCAAGCGGTCTAACGGAGATCACGCCTGGTGTGGCCGATCTTTTTCATAAAAAGTGGTTCGAATTAAGTAATGCAAAACTGTCTGCTGCTTTTTCAGGAATAACGCATAGGATAGATTCAGGTAAACCGGATACGATAGGTCAGGAAGGGCAACAATTATTAACCAGTAAGCGGGTTCAGTCTTACGTTTTTTCGCAAAGTGATACAAATATTGTAATCGCCTATATTGTCAACCCTATCTACGAGGACTCTTCTGTACGCATGTACATGGGATCAGGCCTGACCATGCGATTTACACATCCTTTCCGGTTTCGGCCGATGTTATTTTTACCAAATTTACAATCCGGCATGCCCGAAGTACAATCAGATCCGACTGATGATCCGGATTCTGGTACCTATTTCGAAAGATCCAAACCTTGCCCACCGTATTGTGATCCAGAGGGATAGTCAGTTCAAGCATGATAACTGACCGAGTTGTGAGTCGCTATTTATCAGAAATTGGAGTAAGACTTACCATTCTATTCCCTCTTTATCCGTAAGCTTAGCATTTCAATGATAAAAGAACTTTCCATCTACCTGTCCGACATTTCGATGTATTCCATTGTATTGCCGGCGATAGCAGGACTGATCTTATTTAACCGAATGTCGAAAGTGCAGCGGGTTATCTGGTTACTGGTGTTGCTATCGGTACTCACCGAAGTGATAGCCCGCTGGGTGAGGAATACGGACGAATTCCAGAATCTGGTTTATTATATATTTACGCTTTGCGAATTTATCCTGCTGTCCTATATTTTTATGCAGACTTTGGTCCCTTTTTTCCGGCGGGCGTTTCTGCTGACTTTGATCATCTTCTTTTGTCTTTTTGTGATTGTTGATATGGTCTGGCTGAGTGGTCTCGCAGCATTCAATAGTTATTCTACAGCCGTGGAAGGACTGTTGATCATTTTCCTTATCCTTTGCTACTTTTACAAGACTTTGCAGGAACTCAGGATCAAATATCTGGAAAGAGAGCCCCTGTTTTGGGTCAGCACCGGAGTACTATTGTATTTTTCCAGTAATTTATTCATCTTTTTGTTTACGAATTACATTAATTCTTCCACCCGTGCTCTGTTCATTATCTGGGGAATACATGCTATCTTCGGCATTCTCTTAAATGTGTTATACACTCTTGCCTTATGGGTGACACCCAAACCGTAGACAATTCACTTTCGCTGATCCTCCTGGGTGTGATCGGTATGTTAGTGCTGGCCGTGGCGGTGATCTTCTTCTTTGTGATCTACCAAAGAAGATTGTTTGCCCAGCAGGAGAAGATGCGCGACATGGAAACCGCCTATCAGAAGGATCTGCTGGAATCCTCCATCAAAGCACAGGAAGTGGAGCGCCGCCGGGTAGCCACCGATCTGCACGACGGTGTTGGGAGCTTACTGTCGGCCATTCGGCTATATGTACTACAGCTTTCACCTGAGCGTTCAGCGGATGACTATGCGGAAATACTGAGTGAAACAAAATCTGTCGTCGATACGGCCATTACCCAAACCCGGGAGATATCACATAACCTCCTTCCCACCACACTGGATCGCTTCGGCGTCATCCAGGCCATGGAAGATCACTGTAAACGGATAGATAAGCTGAACGATGATATGGAGGTCCATTTCGCCTGCGACAAGGAGTATCAGTTTAACGAGCAACAGAACCTGGCACTCTACCGTATCCTGCAGGAACTGATCAATAATACCTTAAAACATGCTCAGGCCACCAGCATTGATGTTGCATTTGTCACTAGGGGCAATGACATTCATTTTACCTATCAAGACAACGGTAAAGGCATGGATCAAAATGAAATAAAGGCCCTCAGCAATGGCCTGGGCCTCAAAAGCATTGAAAGCCGTGTCAATCTGCTGCGGGGAAAAATGAACATCTGGTCTGAAAAAGGCAAGGGTTTCCGGTTTGAGATCGAGTTGCCAGCCGATTGAAACGTGTTGTCGGCATCCTTATGGCGTGCTGTTGATCTACCTGAACTGCTTCGGCCTTAGTTGCTGCCCGGCCAGTTCTGCGACCTCATTAATGCGTTTTTGCCGGGTTTCCGTCCGTTTGGCTTGTACCAGCCAATACAATATACCTTTCCGGATTGATCTGCTTAAACCGAGGAAAAAATCCTTCGCTCCCGGGTGATGCCCGAAGGCGGCTTCCAGATCGTCGGGAATGAGCAGTGCTTCCACCGTATCCAGAATGGTCCAGGAACCGTTCTCTTTGGCAATGGCAACGATTTCCATGCCGGCCCGGGTCATTTTTCCTTCCTTAATGAGTCGCTGTATCTTGTTTTTATTGATCTTCGACCAGGTGCTTACGGCTTTCCTTTTGCAATAGAACTGGATAAACTTTTCCTCATCGACCGATTTCCGGACACTGTCTATCCAACCGAAGCAAAGCGCCTCATCTACCGCATCGCTCCAGGAAATGCTGGGTTTGTCGGAACTTTTTTTATAACAAATGAGCCATACAGCTCTTTTCTCTCTGTGGTTCTCCTGCAACCAGGCTCTCCATTCGTGGGTAGTTGTCGGATAAAAAGATTCGATCTCCTCTTTGCTACTCATTGGTTACCATTTTCGGGCAAGATATAGATGCTCGCTGACAACCTTATGTCAGTAAGGCCGCAATAATTCGGACATTATCTATTCCTCCCGCGTCCGCAGCCGGTCCCGGAAAAATGCTCCGATGGCAAAACCTTCTAACTGTCCGTTCACGATAGCCGGCATATAATGAATGCCGCCGTAAAACCGGCTGATGGCGGCTTCGTTGGCTGCATCCCGGAAGGAATTGAAATGCCGGGTGGGCAGGCCGAATTCCATTTCCCTTGTTTTCCAGGTTGCCGGCCACATAGTCTGTATCCCCATCATTATCGAAATCCCCGGCGGAAACCACCCGTCCACCCACAAAAAGATCGAGATCACCGTCAAGATCATAATCGAAGAAATAGGCCTGAGTGCTGAATCCGTCATCGGCCAGGCCATACCGGTCCGCTGCTTCCTCAAATACAAGATTGCCGTTCTCATCCGGACCCTGGTTGATGTACAGCAGATTCGTTCGCCGTTCGGTATCATTGCGGAAAAAGGCCGATACATACAGATCCGGCCATCCGTCGGTATTGATGTCCACTACGGCAACGCCGGTATACCAATGTCCCTGTCCGTCAACCCGGGCAATCTTCGTTGCGTCCTTAAAAGTCAGATCTCCTTTGTTGAGATACAGTTTGTTCGACACCATATTGGCCGCGAAGTATAGGTCCATATAGCCATCCCGGTTAGTCAGTGGTTTTTTAAGCGGGTGAAAGGGACAGGTGAAATAAGGGCGTCACTATCTATATCAGAACTGCTGTTCACCCGCATCAAATACCTGGTACGGGTAGTCTGTTAACGCTAAATGTATGAGAAAAAAGATCCTCAAATATCTCAGTCTCATTTTTGTGGTACTACTCCTGCTGGTTTATTTCTTATTCATATTACCGCTTTGGGGTATACCTTTCAACGCCAAACGGCACGGTAATCCACCTTTAACTCCCGCCTGGGCTTTGGAGTGCTGGCTATGGGAAGACGACGTCAACACGGCAGTTTATGTGGATGAATTGCTGGATGGATACGCCGAACACGATATCCCGGTGCGAACGATCTTGATCGACAGCCCCTGGAGCCTGCATTATAATGATTTCGCGGTTGACGAAGAGCGCTACCCCGATCCGGAGAAATGGTTTAAGTCCCTTTCAGACCGGCAATACCGGGTGGTATTATGGATGACGAGCATGGTAAACAGCCATAGTAAAGACACCCGGATCCCGGCAGGTGGCGACTGGTTTGATGAAGCGACCGGGCAGGGATTCCTCATCGGTAAGAATAGCGAGATCAAATGGTGGAAAGGAACGGGCGGTTTTATTGATTATACCAATCAGGAGGCATTAACATGGTGGCAGCAGCAACAACAGGATTGTTTCGACTGGGGTATTGACGGCTGGAAACTGGACGGGACGGCCACCTTGTTTCACAAAAAAGTCGGGCCTTTGCCTTTTCTCTATCAACGATCATCTCAGGGATGGCTGTCCACCCGGCAGTATATGGACCTGTATTATCGTACGGAATACGAGCATGGCCTGAGCCGGAATCCTGAATTCGTCACTTTGGCCAGATCCATGGACCGGGGCTATCACCCGGAAGGCTTTGCACCGATCGACGCTGCGCCGGTATGCTGGGTCGGTGATCAGGAACACGAATGGCTGACCGAGGAATTACTGAATGAACCGGATGAAGAAAAGGTCGACATGGCCCTGGATGGAGTGCAGGGGTTTGAGGCCGCCATTGAGAGCATTCTGAAAAGTGCCGAAAAAGGATATAATGTTATCGGTTCCGATATTGGCGGGTTTTCCGGCAAAACCATCCCGCCAAGGCTTTACATTCGCTGGGCACAGTTCTCCACTTTCTGCGGTCTGTTCCTGAACGGCGGACACGGAGAGCGTGCCTTGTGGAAACGCAGTGAGCAGGAACTGCAGATCATCCGGAAATACGCCTGGCTACACACCGAGCTGCTCCCTTATATGTACAGTTACGTAGTGCAGGGGCATGAGGGTGGACGGGTGTTGCAAAGCCCGGTGAAAGGTAAGTACCATTATCTGTTCGGGGATCATCTGCTCATTGCACCGATCTATAAAGATGCATTGGAAAATGAAGTGCAATTACCTCCCGGAAAATGGCGATATTGGTTTGATGATAGCACCTTAATCGAGGGAGATCAGAAGATCAGGCGTAGTTTTCCGCTGGAAGAATACCCGGTTTTCATCCGGGATGGGGCGATCATCCCCATGGATATCCAACGGTCATATAACAGCCTGGGAGATACTCTTTCGCAAGGATATACGACCTGGCTGGTGTACCCGGATAAAGATGCGTCCAGCTCGTTTACCATCTATTCCACGGATGAACAGAGACCGACCAGCCTGGAGGTCGCCGTTAACGACAATGAGCTGAACCTGACTTTTGAAGGTGAAAAGATGCCGCACATACTACGTGTTCACTTGGATAGTCCGCCCCGGAGTATTTACCTGGATGGAAGTGAATTGCGGGACTTTGAATATGATAAAAGCTTAAGACAACTGATCATCCGGCAGAAGGAGTACCAGGGAGGAAAATACATTATCGGCATTTAGTATGAACAGTAGTCGGACCACTGCACCTATAAGCGTAAGGAAATAGGGCTGATTAGCCTCTGATTCGCATGAAACATGCCCATTTTACAAAGCATGACTGTCTTCTGTCGTCAACCGTCCACCAAAACAACTGACCAATGCGTATCCTGCTCAAAATATTCGTGATCCTGCTGATCCTTCTCATCATTTGCTGGCTGGTGGGAGTTGACCGGGTAGACTATACGCCCTATTTCGAAACGGAATATTACCAAGCCACCATGGACGGCCTGGAACAAGAAGCTGCTCAACTTTCCCTGGCGGATGGCCCGGTCTCCATTGGAATCGCTAAAGTGAATATCACTCCGGTAGCGACTAATGGCTGGAATAACACTGCAGAAGCATTACCCTTGGCCGGCTACGGAAAACGGGAGGGCTTGCCGGCAGAGGGCGTACACGACAGCCTGTATGTGAAAGTGCTGGTTATGCAGGTAAAAGAGACCATCCTTGCCATTGTAGGGGCTGATCTGTTGATCGTACCGCCGGAACTGGTGGAACAGACACAGAAAAAATTGGCGCCGGAGCTTAACCTGCCCAGAGCGCAGCTCTTTTATTCGGCCACCCATACCCATTCCAGTGTGGGAGGCTGGTCTTCCCATTATGTAGGCGAGCTTTTTGCCGGGGCACCCAATGCCGGGATCATCGATTGGCTGGCGGAGCACTTTGCCCGGGCTATCGAACAGGCGATGGATGATCTTGCCCCCGGTAGCATTGCCCAGGGAAGTTTTGCTGCACCGGATCAGGTCTATAACCGGCTAGTGAAAGAGCTAGGTACGGAGCTAAGTACTTTCTCTTACCTCCTGGCTCAACAGGATAAGGGGAAACAGGCCGTCATTGGCATTTTCGATGCACACGCAACCACGCTGAATGATGAAAACATGACCTACAGTGCTGATTACCCAGCCTACTGGTATGAGAAAATGGAAAGCGCCGGGATCGATCTGCCCATTTTTTGTGCTGGCAGTGTCGGTAGTCATGGTCCGGAGTCCAGTGGACGGGGATTCGAAAAGGCTCGTCATCTCGGGGAGGATCTGGCGGATAGTCTGCTACTACACCTACAGTCAGTAAACCGACAGGATACTCTCAGTCTGGCGGTGATGAGCCTGCCTCTGGAATTGCCTCCTTTTCAGGTTCGCATTTCCGATCATTGGAGGCTGGCCCCATTTCTGGTGAAAAAATTGTTCCCGTCGGTCGGGGATCCCTATGTACAATCCGCCCGTATCGGTCATTTTATCTGGAGTACGATGCCTGCTGATTTCAGCGGAGAACTGGCTCTTATCCACGAAAACCGTTTGCTTACTCAGGGATTCTCATCGACCATCACCAGTTTTAACGGCGCCTATGTCGGCTACATCGTGCCGGAAAAATATTATTACCTGAATGAATACGAGTCCAGAGTGATGTCTTGGTTCGGGCCGTACATGTCGCCGTATCTGAATGAGGTGTTATTGAGGATGACGGATGACCTGGTTGCACTCCGGTAAGCCCGGAAATGCTAAATAATCCTATCTTTAAATGGCAAGTCACTAACCACTAATAAGGATGAAACACCTACTTCTGTCCCTTTGCTTCCTGACCCTCCATTTTTCTCCGGCAGTCATTGATCCACCCGACTGGGACTTCGACACCCAACTGAACAGCTATTTCGCGGCAGAAACAGAAAAGATCAGGCAACGGACAGCCATGGAATTGTCCGGTATCAAGGACTGGCCGGCTTATCAGGCTCAGGCCCGTACCGAACTACAGG
Organism: Lewinella sp.; assembly: GCA_020436695.1. GTDB lineage: Bacteria > Bacteroidota > Bacteroidia > Chitinophagales > Saprospiraceae > Flavilitoribacter. Next base: position 13,393 of record JAGQXH010000010.1, read on the forward strand.
AAATGCTGGGTTTGCTGCCCTGGCCTGAAAAAACACCCCTAAAAGCGACGGTTACCGGCACGGTGGAGCACGAAGAATTTACGGTGCAGAAGCTCCATTTTCAATCGATGCCCGGTCTTTATGTCACCGCCAACCTGTACCTTCCCAAAAACCGGAAAGAAAAAGCACCGGCTATTGTTTACGTATGCGGTCACGCCACAGTAACCAAAGGCGGTTATAATTATGGTGCCAAAGCCCATTATCAGCATCATCCGGCCTGGTTTGCCCGCAATGGTTACGTTTGTCTGATCCTGGATACGGTACAGTTGGGAGAGATCGAAGGCATTCATCACGGCCTGCACCGCTACGAGCGTTGGTGGTGGCAGTCCCGGGGCTACACACCGGCTGGAGTAGAAGCCTGGAACGGCATCCGGGCGATCGATTATCTGCAAAGCCGGCCGGAAGTAGATCCCGGACGGATCGGTATCACCGGCCGGAGCGGGGGCGGAATTACCAGCTGGTGGGTCGCTGCACTGGATGATCGCATCAAAGTGGCTGTGCCCGTGGCCGGCATCACAGATATGCAGGATCAGGTAGTGAACGGTTGTATTGAGGATCACTGCGACTGCATGTTCATGCCGAATTTCTATCAATGGGATTTCCCCAAACTGGCGGCCATGGTAGCACCTCGTCCGCTGCTGATCAGCAATACCGATCGTGACATCATGTTCCCGGTGGATGGCGTTTTCCGGGTTTACCGGCAGGTCCGGGCGATCTATGATCAATTGGGGGCCGGCGAACAACTGGCCTTAAACATCACTTCCGGGCCGCACCGGGATGAACAGGAGAGTCGGGTGCACGCTTTCCGCTGGCTGAACCGCTACCTCTTGGGCCGGGAAGATCTGATCGATAAGCAGGCAGTGAAATTCTTTGAACCGGAACAACTGCGCGTATTCGATGAACTCCCGGCTGACCAGATCAACACCCGGATCGATGAGGTATTTAATGCAGCAGCTCCTCCTTTGCAGGAGGTTTTAAAGAAAATGTCTCCGGAACAGGCTCGGACTCAGTGGCGGAAAAACTTAGAACATGTGTTCGCCAACTGGCCGGACCAACAGCTTTCGGCAAGCCTGGAAGAAATGGCTACCGTTCGTTCCGATGCATTCCAGCTGACTACATTTCGACTGCAAACGGACGCATATACGGGCCTGCCGCTATTCCGGATCCGGCCCAGGAACAGATCCGCCGCAACAAAGGCTCACGTGATCGTTCTGGATGATAATAACTGGCCGGATTGGATGGCCCGCCTGGCTATTGCCTTCCCTAAGGAAGCATTTTGGGAGGATGCCACGGCCAGCAGCAGTCCGGGAAAAGATCTTTTTCCGGAACTTTCCGGCTATGACGAACTCTATCTGGTAAGTATGCGTGGTGCCGGTCCCTCCCGATTTTCCGGTAATGCCTTTAAACAGGCCCAGATCAGAAAACGATTCCACCTGTTGGGACAAACACTGCAGAGCATGGAGACCTGGGATCTTCGCCGGGCGGTTGAGGCCATACAGAAAAACCGGACCTACGTGGAACAACCACTGGTCGTATCCGCTGATGGGATCAGTGCGGGGATGGCCCTCTATGCTGCTCTTTTCATAGATGCAAAACTCACCCTTGAGCTTTCGCATTTGCCAGAGAGTCATATGGCAGGGCCTTATTATCCGGGTATTCTCCGCTATATGGATATGCCGGCAGCGGTGATGATGGCTGGGGAGATGCATGAAATACGGTGAGGCTGTCGCCTCAAGTCGGCAGTCGTAAGTCGATAGTCTTCAGTCATGCAGGTTGGTGCGATAGATGTGGTGTCCTGCCCCGGAGTGTAGAGGATGCAGGGTTTCGATCAGGCAGGTTCGCCAGTTTTTTATTAGTTAAGCGACGGCAACCAAAATAAGAAGTATTTACACCGTGAAGGAGTAAAGAACACGTAGCGCTTTTCGATGAAATTTGATCCGAAGCATTACCGAGGTCTATGGATTCTTGATCCGCGACACTACTGCAAATTCATCAATCTTTGCGAAACTTTGCGTCCTTAGCACCTTTGCGGTGAAAGTAGCGTCTTTTACTCCTTTGCATCGACTCTATTACATGACATTTTATTTGCTAAACGACTACAGATTTGACAATTTGCCACACCTGAAAACACTATCTAATAAACACCTCATCCTCATCCGCCACAAACATTCGGGTACTCTTACTGTAGACACCGCCATTAGCATCCGAATATTCCAGATCCACAAAAAAGGCCCGATAGCCGGAATCGGGATAATCGATGTGCGCTTCCAAAGTGGCCACATGTTGAAGATCAAGATCCTTTTTTACAAAAGTAGCATCTCTGAAATCACGGTCTTCAGAATCGGCTGACCATATCGCTACAGAGACCAGTGGCGCAGGGGTAGCGGTTACCGCAAGCTTTATTCCCTGCTCATCGTAGGTCAGGTCCCAGTGGTTGACCGGGTGATCGGCTCTGTTTAGGGTTTGGCCGAAGAAGGCGCTAATGGCCCGGATAGCGGCTTCGCCTCCTCCAAGATCATGACCTGCGTTGGGGAGGTATATGATCGAGTTGTCGCCGGGAATGTCCGGCAAATAATGCTTGATGGCATCCACCGGCCAGTATTCGTCATTGGTGCCGATAACGATCAACTTGGGCATCGTCAGACGGGAACGATAGGTATAGGGATCGATCATTTGGGCAATCTCCGGACCCCTTCCCGTCTCCACTTCCTGTACAATACCCAGGTTTACGTAGTCATTGATCTGTGGGCTGTAATCATTCCAGACATCGATCTGGTATTGAAGATTGACCGGCATGTTTAGGATATCGATCACCATGGGTGCGATAGCGACCACCCGATCATCCATAGCCCCCGTCAGCCAGGTGGTCCAGCCGCGTTTGGAGGCTCCCGTGACCATGAATCGCCTAATCTCACCGGCTAGATCCTGCCGACTGAATTCCTGAATGGCGTCCATAGCCTTTACAGCACTTTTTACCATTGGGAAAAGAAGTGGCCAGGTAAAGTCGCCATCAGTTTTGAATTGATGCAGGGTGTACGATATCAGGGCATCTTCCCGCAAATTGTCATACAGGGGCTGATTGGGTATCTGCCAAAGTACGGCAGTGATCGCCTTATTTTTCAAGGCCACCTGCGCAAGGACGATTGTGGTTAGGTCATTAGAGCCTTGCCAGTCTGGCTCACCGTCCCGAACGTCACTACCATTGAGGTACAATAAGGCACCATCGTAATTATTTTCCGGCGGAACAAGTAAGGTGAGCTGGTGTACCCATTTATGCTCCCGCCAGGTTTGTGAGGTGAGCAACAGATCGTACACGGTCACTCCCGCAATATCGTAGCTATTCTTAATCTCCCAGGAAAAGGTTTGATCTTCATTTTGTAAATAGCTTTCCAGTGCATTCTCCGCCGTCACCATGCCCATTGCGGGTACTTCCATTTCCGGGCGCCGGCAGGCTACCAAAAGCAACATCACCGAGAGTGAAACAAGAAGGTATTTTTTCATCGATTGGTTTTACTGAAAGATCGTTTACTCCGGAATAAATATTGTCCGGCAGATTGAATAATATTAGCCGGTAGTGGTCAGTCGGCAGTCGGCAGCTTGAGAAAAGAAAAATGAAAATGATACCGAACAACACAATATTGACTAAGAAAAACCTCTCCTTCCCAAGAACCCGGGACAGAACGCCGGATAGTTGGCACTGCCCAAATTAACCGGCAACTGGATAACTGGTTAACAGGATAACTGACGTCCAACAACTCAAAACACCCCATTCATCAAATAAAGCAGCAAAACGCCGGAGAGATATCCCAAAAGGGCCAGCCAGCTGATCTTTTTCAAATACCAGATAAAATTGATCCGCAGCAGCCCCATGATGGCTACGCCGGCGGCAGAACCGATGATCAGAATGCTACCGCCCGTACCGGCGCAGTAAGCCAGCAATTGCCAGAAAGTAGCATCCTGCGGATAAACGTCCAGCGGATACATACCGATGGCACCGGCCACCAGCGGCACATTATCCACTACCGCTGAGAGCAGTCCGATGAAGGTATTTACCAGATAGATATTGCCGAACTGTTCGTTGAGCACCTGTGCCAGTTGCTCCAGATGCCCGGCGGTTTCCAGGGCAGCAACCGCCAACAGGATGCCCAGAAAGAAGAGAATACTGGGCGTATCGATTCTGTGGATCACTTCCGCTACGGTCAGTTCAGGGCGCTGATTATCATTCGTTCGCCGATGGTGCAAAATGCCGGTAACGATCCAAAGAATGCTCAGACTGAGCAACATCCCCATAAATGGTGGCAGGTGATAAAGGTTTTTGAATACCGGAACAAAGAGGAGGCCCGCCGTTCCCAGCCAGAACACCAGGTTTTGTTCCCAGGTAGAAACGCCCTCCTGGTCGGCCCCCGGATCAGCTTCTGTTGAGGTATATAGCTCTCCTTTTAGCTGACGACTCAGCACTAAAAGCGGCACCAACAGGCAAAGTACGCTGGGAAGAAAGACAGAGCGGACGATATGCCAGGTAGTGATCTGGCCGCTGATCCAGAGCATGATCGTTGTGACGTCGCCGATCGGTGACCAGGCGCCGCCGGCATTGGCCGCCACTACTACCATGCCGCCGAAAAAATACAGATCTTCCTGGCGCTTCAGCAATTTCCGGAGGAGCGTTGCCATGACGATGGCTGTCGTCAGGTTATCCAGGAGGGCCGAAAAAAAGAAGGTAATACCACAGATCAGCCAGAGCAGTTTGACGCGATCCTTGGTTTGGATGCGGTCGGTGATCACCCGGAAACCGCCGTAAGCATCGACGAGTTCTACAATGGTCATGGCTCCCAAAAGAAAGAACAGGATCTCCGCGATCTCACCTACCTTATCGACCAGGATGCGATCGATCACTCCCAGCGAATCTTCCGGCGAAGCAACTGCTTCCGGGAAGTGGGTGAGCAGAGTATCCCGGCCCATGACCAGCAGCATCCAGCAAAGCACACCGGTGAGTAGGGCAGAAGCCGTTTTGTCATTTTTCAGGGGATGCTCCAGGGCAATGAGCAGGTAGCCGAGGATGAAAACAACGAGTATAGACCAATACATTAGCTAATAGATTTGATGGTAAAGGCGGCTTTAGGGAACTGCTAATCCTCCCATTTTCCAAGTAAGATGGGTATAGTACTTCGGTGCATCACTTCTTTTTCCGCACTTGGCGTTAGCAAACGCCCCCAGAATCCCTGATGATGAGCGTGAAGGACGATCAGGTCGGCACCACTGCGGTCGGCATAGTGCATGATGGCATCCGGATAGCGGTCTTCATAATCCCATTTGGTGCTGTCATTTTGTATCCAGTGGAAGGACGTCACGGTGTTATCCATAGCGCCTGCCCATCTGGTCCTGATCGTTGAGACCGCATCGGGTTCCAGTTCCTGATCAAGCAGGAGCACATGCACCTGTGAACGAAAAGCTTCGGCCCACTGCAACAATTGCTGAAGTGCACCGGCATCTCTTTGCAAATTGCCGTCGGTTACATATAGGAGATTGAGAAATCCGGAATAATGCGCTTCCGGTGGGACAAAAAGTATGGGGCAACTCAGATGATCGGCCAGATTCGGAAGGGATGCATGAAAAATTTCCATAAAACGATTGTGATGGTGTAGCCCCATCACCAGTAGGTCGGGTTGCGATTTCTTAACCCATTGCACCGTCGTCAGTAACAGGTCACCACCTTCCACCACAATTTCTCTGGGAACAGCCTGAAAGGCCGGTAAGGTGTACTGCTTCACAAATTGTTCGATCTCTTTACGACGTGCCTTCTTCTGGTCTTCAGCAAAGCGGACCAATTGCTGGGGCATCTCCAGGTCGGTCAACATGTCATTTTCCAGGAGGGTGGGAGTCGGTGGGTCGAAGACATGTAAAAGGGTAAGAGACGTCTGGAAATGAGCCGCAATCTTCAGCGCGAAGAGGTAGGTGTCCGGAGCATGTTCAGTGAGCCCGTTCAGGAAGAGGATCTTTTTCATCGACTTGCTACATTTTAGGAAAAAGACCGCTCTTCCTGTTCAGGTCACATTTTGAAATGCCGTCATAAGTCGAAAGTTTTCAAAAAAAGAACCCCATCTTCAATTCAAAGAACCGATCTTCAACCGATCCGGATATACCGGCAGTAATGGTGGTCAGGTCGTAGGCAAACAAGTAGATCCCTCCACCCCAGCTTTGGTGCCAGTTATTCAGGGAGGTGTCATCGGTATCGTGCCAGACCCGGCCGGTATCGTAAAAGCCGAAGATACCGACATCGGTGGGTAGTATTCTGCTGTTCAGGTGCAGGAGCTTCAGTCTTCCTTCCAGGTTGGTATACAGGTAGCGATCCCCCCCGAAGCGATTACTGCGGAATCCTCGGAGGTTGTTTTTCCGGCCCAGGTAGTTGGCCTGAAAGAATTCATAATTTCCCCAATTGGCGGCATAGCCTCCCTTAATGGCCAGCGTAAGTGGCAGAGGTGACAGGGGTTGATAATAAACAGCCAGGTCCGCATTTAAATTCACGTAATGCTGTGTGGTCTCATTGATGTTCATGTTCCAGGATGTAGTCATATTCAGTTGCAGGCCCCGGGTTGGGTTCTGCGGGTGATCTATTTTATCGATATGGTATTCCAGTTGCAGACCCGCATATCTTTTGATATCAAAATCACGGTCACTCAGTCCCGATTGCGCATCGTATTCCGGGGCCGAGATCCTGTTCTCGATGCGCTCTACGTGCGTTTGTGAATAATCAAACTTAACATCAAACTGCATAGTGTTTAATAGAAAGCGCTTTTTCAGTCCGGGCGTGAAGCGGATCTGCCCGTAACGCATGCGGTTGAAATCATAACTATCCGGAAAGAGATTTTCGCTATTATTACCCAGACCGAAGAAGTTATCTACATAAGAAGAAGTACGATAGCCTACATCTGCGGTAATATCCCATTTCCCGATCCGTTCGATATAGTCGCCGGTATAGTGAAAACTATGGGCCCCGGTACCGAAAGCGTAAGAACCCATCAGGGTATGTTTTGCCTTATAGGGATCTTTCCGAAAGCCCTGCAATTGCCGGGAAAAGCCGTAAGTAAGGGTGAAACCATCGTCCGGGTTAATCTCCTGCAACAGGATAGGGATGGTTTTCGGATATTTAAAGTCCTCCCGGTCATAACGATTGTCAAAGGGATCGTTGCTGGTCAGGTCCCTGGCTTCACTGCCCAGTTCGAGCACGTTTTTCTCTTGGGAGGAATCGTACACCTTGGTGCGTTTCCCACCGGTTACGGAAGAGTCGTCCCGCACCAAATCTTCTCCGGAGCCTCCGATGATACGCAGCAGTGAATTGGGTCCGGACTCGCCGGTAACGATGAATTCATCATCTTTTTTCAGACCGTACAAGCGGATCTCCTTAGTGATGGCATGGTCGAAAGTGCGCTCGTACCATTGATCTTTCTTTTCTCCTTTTTTGTTGAGCGCAAACACCTGTACTCTGGTTTTTCCATCCGGCAGGCGGGTCACCTCAAAACGATCGCGTTCATCCGTACCGGGAATATCCACCCAACGAGCCAGGAAGCGATAGTAGTCTTCTGCCACCTCGGGCAATATGTCTCTTCTTGACTTTAGTTTGGCCACGATCTCTTCCCCATTGAGTGCATACAATTGTTCCGGCCAGAGCCTTACGGCATCCTCAATTGTTTGATCACTGAGGACTGACTTCATATATTCCGCTCCGCCTATCCAGTCGTATAGATCCTGCTCGTTGAGATATTGGCGGTCGAAAAAGCGGGCATTATAACACAGGCCCCGGATGTCGTAGAAAGTGTGGTTGAATGACTGGAGTTGCCGGGCAGCCCATTTGCGGCTGGTGATGAAGGGAAGCAATCCCCGAAAAGAGAGAAAAGCATGGTCACGGTCACGGGGTACGGGACGATACAGCGTTTTGTCGCCTTCCTCAAAAGAAGCCCAGCGCCACTGGTCATCGTGCCGGTCCCAGTCGCCGATCAGGATATCGAACAAACGGGAGCGCAGCGTATGCTCCTGATCGATCAGGTGATCCTGGTGTTCCCGGGTCTCGGTGAGCATCTTTCGGAAGGAAACGATCTTTTCTGAATAGCCGAAACTCCCGACATCATCCCGGTTTTTAGCCGGTCTTTCCTCGAACAGGTAGACTTCTCCGGCATAGGTCTCATTAAACTCTCCGAGACGGGGCTGTGCGGGCAGATAGAAAAAGCGGGGATTAGTATGGTATACGCCCACTGCATCCGCCAGCGGCCCGATAATCTGGGCACCGTAAGGATGATCCATTGACATCTGGTCCTGGAAAATATCTTCGATGGCCGTGCCCTGGGCCAGTTCCGGCAGGGAGAGGGCTGCATTCTTATAGAGTCCTCTCAATACGTATTCTTTACCGTTGGCGGCTTCCAGTCGCATCGTTTTGGATTGACGACCTCCTCCTTTGCGTAGAGGGTGCAGGCCGCCCAGCAAAGTATCCATATTGAGGACTGGTAGTTTCACTTCTGTAGCCCAGGCGTCGCGGTAATTCCGGCCGAGCAGGAACTGCTTACCCTTTTTGGCGTAATAATCCGGCGCTACGATGTAGTTGACCGAATCGGGCATATGATCGGCCCACATATCCTGAAATTCCCCTTCGGGTTTGATCGGTGCCTTGAGCTTACTGTCTTTTAGTTTTTTGCGGTAGATCACATGGCTATTCCCCGTTTGCGGTTCGGCGGTCAGGAATTCCAGCCAGACCTCCCCGTTTTTGTAATAGTACAGCTTGGCGAAACCCGCTTTGGAGGCGCTGAATTGCAGGTCTCCTCCGGCTTTGGTATAAGACGGCTTGCTACCCGCCCCACTTATGATATAATGTTTATCATCTTCATTGAAATACTGGAGGCTATGTTCGTGACCGGTAGCAATAATAAGATCTTCCTTGCGGTAAGTGGCTCTGTTTACCGCATCGATCAGTTCCTGATAGTAAGGATGACTGGGGTCCTGACGGGTAATGCCCAGGTAACGTGCCGTTGGGTGCAGTGAGCCGATGACCGGCAGCGGAATATAGAGATCTTTGGAAACGTAGGTTAGGGGAAAAATATGCTCCTTGAGGGGGAAATAACCGCCGTGTGAGCCCTGGGTATGTACCGGATGGTGCATGCAGATCAGAATGTTACCATCATCGTATTCATCTACCAGTTCGGTTAGGGCCACCTCCATTTCCTCCCAGGATTCGATCTTACAGTCATCGTGCATACCCGGCTCCTTGTCCCAGTTTTGCAGCCACCACTGAGAGTCGACCAGGATGATGGTCAGATCCTCACTGACCTCAATGGCCTTGGGGCGGCCGCAACCATTTTTTGGATAAAAAGCTTTGGAATTATTCAGATAAGTTTCAATATAGGCTTCCTGTCTGCGAACCGCAGCCAATCCCCCCGGCGACATATTATTCCAATCGTGGTTGCCGGGTATGAAATATACATTTCCGGGATAGCTTTTTACGATACCCAGTTGGGCATTAAGTTGAGCCTCCGCCCGTTCGCGATCCGGGTCATCGGCAGCGGGCATGCCGGCCGGATAGATATTGTCACCCAGAAATACCACCGTACTATTTTCTCCCGCTTTCCGGAGTTGGCTTGCCAGAAGCTTGAAATTAGGCTCCAGCGGTTCCAGTGCTGCCTCACCGGCATCTCCTATGAGAAAAACGACGTGAGCCAGCCCAGTCGTATCGGCCAGCGATTGTGTACGCCATGCTTTTTGGTCCTTTTCGTAGAACGCCCGATTGCTTTGGCAGGCCGAAAGCAATAGCAGCGCCAACATAGCCAGGCTGAGGTATATTCTGGTAGTCATGATCTTGTTCTTGAAGAAGGAGGGAGGCGGATGATACCTCCCTCCGGTTAGAAAAATCACCCGTTGTATTGATTCAAGTCGTTAGTCGGCAGTCAGTAGTCGTCAGTCCGTTCTGCCAGTGCTGAATTTCAAAGGAATTGCTCCGGGTTTCAGAAAAATTAGGCCTTCGATCACATTATTCTTGGGTTGATCGACTCCATTTCAGCGATGATCATTATAGCTGCCGACTGCCGACTAATTACCACGTCGTTGTGCGATGCCGCCGCTCCCAGCGCTTTGCCGGTTCGACCAGTTGCCGCGATGGTTATCATTGGCTTTAAAGCGGTCGAGATCCTGCCGGTCAGGGCGTTTATCACCCAATTTCAGATCGGGCTTACCCTGTCCGGCTTTTCCCGGCAGCTCTTTTTGCCGATCGGGTATTCTGTTCTTTCCGAGCTTGATATTCTTGTTGATGTTGACATTCACTGCGGCGTGAAATCCGCCATGTCCGTGTGGATGACGTTGGTAATGTCGATAATAATGGGCGTGCAAATGCACATGCAACGTGGGATAATACGTATAATGCCAGTGTACGTAGTGATAGGAAGGCAGGCCGACGATGATCACGGCGCCTCCCGGGCCGATATAAAAACCGGTATGGTAGTAATATGGTACCGGAGCCCAGTATGGATAGGTATACCAATACGGATAGCCGTACCAGTAAGGGTAGCTGTAAACGACCTTCACGGTAGTTTGAGGCTGCTGCTGACTTGCGGATATGTTGTTATCTTTTGCATACAACTCCGCAGCATCCAGCATTTCCTGATATGCCTCCGGATCCTCTTCCAGTTGCTTTTTATAATCTTCCAGCTCTTCGGCCTGACTGCGGGCCACTTCGATATTCAGTTCGCGGGCTTTGGTTTGCACCCATGCCGGATCGTTTTTATACACATCTCCCACCAGGATGGTGAGATCGATATTGTCAACGAGAATACTGAGTATTTCCGGCATATTCACCAGGCTACGGATAGCGGCCTGAGAACGTTCCGGATACGGCAGGATGAGCGCGTCAAATGCCTGCTTGGTAGTATGATTAAGCTGATAGATCTGTTGCAGGGTCTTGTATTCCCGGCGACCCACTTCCAGTGCGGTAGCGTGCACTTCCTGCGGATAATTGATCAGGAATGCTTCAATCTCCGCATTTGACCTTTTTGACTCACCCGCCAGGTCACGGATCAGACCGGGATAACGGGTCAGTTCATAAAACTTAGCCTGTTCTTCCTGAGAAAGATCTTTGATGAGATTGCGGAACGTCAACTGCGTTTTTTCCTGCATTCCCGACAATTTGATCAGTAATTCCGGGTGGGTAGCCACTATGAAAATATTAGTGCGAATATCCTCCGGATAGAGTACGATGGCGTCGACTGCACTGCGGTCTTCCTCCACTAGTTTTTTGAGTAAGTCCTTTTCTCCCTGACTATAGCCCAGTGTTACAAACAGTAACAGTCCGGTGAGGGTAGAGATGATATTTTTATACAACATGGTTGATAGAATTAATTTTGCTGGAATGGTTATTAAGGACGTCCGTCAGCGGAGCGTCCGTCAGGGATGCCGCAGGCAGCCCGTTCGTTAGCCCCGAGCGAAGTCGAGGGGCGGTCGTCAGTCCTGACCAAAGCGTCAGGACGTCCGTTTTACGTTCGCGTATTCCTTGAAAATAGCGGCTACCGCTTCATTGATCTTCTGCTCCACGTTCTTCATGTTTTCACTCACTGTACCGGAAGCCGTGCCGTGCCAGACCACTTGTTTGGTCTTGGTATCTATCAGATCAATGATCAGGGTACCTTCCTGGTATTCGCGCACATCGACATCGGTGATCATTACGCCCCGCCACCGGCCACTGTAATAAGTGCTGTAGGTGTTGTAAGCTTGCTCCGTATTGATCTTGACGAAATAGGATACCAACAGATCGGGTGTCTGATCGGCGTAGAAATAATCATAATCGGTCAGGGTTGCCTTGATGGCAGTTTCAATTCGCTGTTGATTGATGGCGTTGACACCTAATGGGAAATTATCGCTCTGCTTGACGATCTTATAGGTTTTATACTCCTGGAAACTGGCCGCCTGATCGTAGTCGCTGTTCACGCGAACAGAGCTGCAAGAAGTCAGGATGAGTACGGAAAGGCCAAAAACGAAATTGAATGATGCTTTCATGATGCTAATGTTTTTTGTTTTAGTTTGATTGCATCACAAAAGTAGAGGGCTGTTAAAGGGGAGGCACGTTGGAATTCCCGAACGTATCGGTTCGGTTTCCCTCCGTTCCCGGAATTTGTAAATAACATCCAGTTGACTGTCCCGTGGCATTTAACAGCTTGTTTTTATATCCGAATGTAACCGGATGTGGATCGTTTATATTTACCATGGTGGATGGACGAAAACCACTTCATTTTCCTGTGAATAATCCCGTAGCAAGCTTCTGTAGCCGGAGGTTTTTTCGTATCTTAAAGAGAAATTTTACAGCCACATATTGCACCGTTAATTAGTGTTCAATTTGCTGATTTTCAGTTTGATGGAATGGTGTGGTATTGCAATGACAGGCCATTTAGTAATCCATAAAATGAAAAGACCAATGTCGGGTGAATCAATCTATTCCATGAAAAATATCCGGGAGATCAAATGGTATGAACACATTCGCTTACGTCCAGGTATGTATGTCGGACAAGTAAACGAGTATGGGTTCGTCGGAATGTTAAAGGAGCTGCTCAGTGCCATTTTAGTGAACACGGGAACGAATATGCTGGTCATCGAATTACGGGATGAACTTCATGCAAGCATAAGATTTGACCATGTTAACACAGAGGTGCAAAATAATTGGTCTGCATGGGAACGTCATCTCACTAAATCATTGATGATACAATTTTTCGCACTCAATGCATTGAGCAAAACATTTAGCATAACCTTCTACGATCAATTTGCTCAAGTGATTGCTGAGCAGGATTTTAATAGAGGTGTACAGAATCAGGAGACCGAGATAGAAGCTATTAAGTGCTCTGCTTTCGAAGTGGTATTTCAACTGGATCGAGACATATGGGGGAAATCATTCCAATGGAACAGCAACTACATCACCCACCATATCAGGGAATACGCTTATCTGCACAAAAGTGTGAAGTTTGAGCTGAAATACAAGGTTGATTCCGAAGCATGCCGGAACATCTATTATTTCAGGAATGGGCTGAAAGACAAGATACAAATCGAATTCATGAACGGTCCTATAGGCAGTGATCTTGATACATGGATCGATGAACAACTGGCGGGCTTTTATCTTGAGGCTGCTTTTACATTACGGTTGTACTCCGAAGATGAGTCCTATTTACGTTCTTATGTGAACGATTGTCACACTTCCGAGAACGGCACTCATGTTGACGGACTCTTGCAGGGGATGGGTAATGGAATTTTGAAATATCTTGAAAAAAACGGATTGACAACTGATTGCCAGATCACCGAACAGGGAATACGAGAACATCTGATCGCCATTGTAAATATCAGGATGGAAGCTCCGGTTTTTAGCGGCTGTACGAAAAATAAACTGGCGAATCCGGAGGTCACGGAACCGATCGCCAGTTATGTGGCGGAATTACTTTTCAGGAAAATGGAAGCCGATCCGAAGGCAGCGGAGAGTCTGATAAGCGCCTTTTCCATTTATAACTGATCGCTCAACCGGGAGTCGCCCGCGACACATACTTACCCACCAGAATTGCAATGATGATCGTCAGGTAAAGCTGTCCGTTCAGGCTGATCATTAGGGTAACGGCTTTGGCCTGCGGCGATACCGGGTTCACATCCGTAATACCCATGGTGGTTAGTGACGTAAAGCTGAAATACTGGAGATCATACCACATACTTTGCCCGACATAATCGAAAGCTCCGGGTTGTAGGAGTTCCAGCAAGTAGCAGGCCTGGCCGCCGATGATGCCGATGAAAAGAAAAGCGGCCACAGAAGCATTGATGATATTCATATTGACCTTGCGGCTGCGGTAAACGAGCAGAAACAGATGGTAGCCGATCAGCAGTGACAGCACCAGCAGGATCAGGCTTCGGCCAAATGTCAGCCAATAGATATGTTCTTGGAAAAGACTGAGCCAGATCATGATCAGTGCCAGCGCGCCAAGGATCAGTCCGAAGAGCAGAAAGCGAAAAGACCGGTGGGTAGTGAGTAGTCCGCAGATCACCACCAGGGAAAATACCAGTGCAAATACCGTCCGTTTCATCCCCGGCAGAATGGCCATCAATAATGGCGATAAGATGAGTAAGCCCACAGATATCAACAGCCAGAAAGCCGGCTGTCGGACAAATAACCGGTGTAATAGAGTATTCATGTTGTTTTTTTGTTTTGTTCCAGTCCGTGCCGCAATTGAAATAAATTCAGCTCTTCCAGCAGATCCCCCGGGATTCCGGTAAACTCACTTCCTGCTAAATTTTGTAAATTGGAGATCAGTTGTTGCAAACAGATCGCCAGCCTTGCTTCGGACGGAGAAATGTCATCAAATTCCGACCGGGTGGCATCGATCAATGCGACCGTATCTGAGGCTGCAGCATCTTGGGTTTTCAAGTAACTGATCTTGCGACGATAATAGGTCAGCAACTGGATGAATTCAGGTAAAACTTTTGTCGTTATATGATTCGGATGATCCATGGTGGCTATATTTGAACAGGTACGAAATTAGAAGTGCTATCGGCGGGTAACCATTTCGAGTTTCCCAACGTGCAGCCGGGCTTTCCCAACGGGACAGTTGCTCTTTTCCTTTTGTCTAATTTTGTGTCAATGGAAAAATCACACCTATGCAACCCGTAAAGATCTTCTCCGGCATCAGTCTGATGAAGGAAGACGGCTTCCTTGTAGAAAAGGCGGAAAAGCACTTATTTGACAAACTGCCGCCTGACCTCGACGCCTTCGCTGCAATAGATCCCACCCGAACGGCCCTGGCCATCCCCGTACGGATAGCCGGTACAACTCCCTGGACCAGTTATTACCCCTGGGAGGAATGGACGCCCCTGTCTATGAGTGTGCCCGGCACCGCAGATGAATTCAGGGGCCTGCTCTCCCGGGTGAGGCAGATCGTTGTCACTCAGATGGTGCTGCATCAGGAAAAGCTGAGCCTGGGGATGCTCACGCCCGATCGATTATGGCTAAATACCATCGGCGACCTAAAGATCGTCGGTGCATACCTCATCCGGTCCTGGACCGATATTCCCAATAGCATGCAATTATCGGTGGATGATCTGGCCTTCCTGCCACCTGAGTATGCGCAACAGATGTCGCAGATCCCCGATCACCGGGCTGATTTTTATTCACTGGGCATATTATTGTACCAGTGGGTATGCGGCACTACTCCCTTCCGGGGAAACGACGCACTGGAGATGATCCATCAGCATCTTTCCCGTGCGGTGCCGCTACCAGGATATTATAATCAAACGATACCGCCTATGCTGCAAGCGCTGATCCTGGCTTTGCTGGAGAAAGATCCGGATCAACGCTATCAATCGGCAGAAGGGCTGTTAAAGGATATCGATCATTTGCTGGAAGACCTTGCTGTAACGGATCATTTTTCCCTGCATACTACTTATAATCCCGGCCGCATCAGGATCAGAAACCGTCTGTATGGGCGGGATGCCGAGATCACCGAGCTGAACAAAGCCCTGTACGAAGCCCGGCAGGGGGCGGAACAGTTGGTCCTGGTGGGTGGTTATTCCGGGGTTGGGAAAACGGCACTGGTAGCAGCATGGCAGCAACAGATCGTTCAGATGCCCCATTTTTTTCTGCAGGGTAAGTTCGACCAGTACCAAAATGTACCTTACGCCGCACTGGTGGCCGCTTTTGAGCAATTGATCAATCAGTTGCTCTATCTGCCTGAAGTGGAGATCGGCCGGTGGAAAGACCGGATACTGCAGGCCCTAGGAGAAAACGGAGGCGTATTGGCCGAAGTGATCCCCAATCTCGAGTTGCTTATCGGCCGGCAGCCCGCCCCGGAGAAACTCAGTCCTATTGAGACCCAAAACCGTTTTTCTTACGTATTTCTGCAATTCTGCCGCTTATTTGCGCAAAGCGAGTATCCCCTGGTACTATTTATTGACGACTGGCAATGGTGTGACATGCCATCCATACAGATGTTAAAGCATCTGCTGAAAGATGAATCACTCCATTATCTGATGGTCATTGCCGCTTATCGCGATAATGAAGTGGACGAAGCGCACGCCTTTTCCATGTTCAGTCGCGAAATGCAGGAGCATCCGCTTACCATGCGTCAACTGAATATTCGAAATCTGACATTCGAAAACGTCAACCAGCTGGTCGCTGAGGCTTCCGATGAAGCTCCCGGAGATGTGGCAGAACTCTCAAAGATCATACACGAAAAGACCGGTGGAAATGCCTTTTTTACCCGCCAGTTTCTCACCTCTATCGTAGAACGCAGGATACTAACTTTTGATCTGCCCGCTCAACACTGGCAGTGGAACGAATCACGGCTCCGGCAGGAAGATGTATCGGATAATGTACTGGAGCTAATGAAGGGCAAGATCGCCATGCTTTCTCCCCTGACCCAGGCGCTATTGAAAGTGGGTGCCTACGCCGGTGCCGAATTTAATGTGCAGTTATT
Organism: Lewinella sp.; assembly: GCA_020436695.1. Classification (GTDB taxonomy): domain Bacteria; phylum Bacteroidota; class Bacteroidia; order Chitinophagales; family Saprospiraceae; genus Flavilitoribacter. The sequence goes on from JAGQXH010000010.1 coordinate 29,895, forward strand.
ATCCGACATTGCAGGTATAGATATAGCCGAATGTCAGCGATATCTGCAGGAGGCAGAACAACCCGGCCTGATCATACAGGCTAAAAAAGGCGGTATCGGCGATTTTATCCCTTATCGTTTTGTGCACGATCAGGTGCAGCGGGCTGCCTATTTGCTGGAGTCACCGGATCAGTTGCCTGACCGGGAAGCATTGCATTACGCCATCGGGAAAACACTGTTGCAATCCAGTCTTTACCAGCAGATGGCTCCCAGTGAAAAAGCGATCCACTTTCTCAATTCCATTGATCTGATCGGGGAAGATATTCGTGCGGCGGTCATCCGGGTACTGATGGATGCCGGTAGCCGGGCCAACGATTCCAACTCACCGGCTGCGGCCATGGATTTTTATAGAGCAGCCCAACGACTTCTGCCTGATGATCGGGTGCCGGAGCATCCGGAAATCCTGAAAGGATTGATGCAGGCTGCTTTTTTGCTCAATCTGGTAGAGGAAGCCGAGCAGTATGCCTCCCAGGCAGTGGAGCTGTCTCCAGACCCCATCGCCAAAAGTGAGGTATATATTCTGCAATTGATGTTCTATGAAGGGTTAGCTCTGTTTGAAAAGAACATCCGGACCGGTCTGAAAGCGCTTCAATTGTTCGGCATCGATATTGAAGCAGCGGTCAATATGGCCACTATGGAAACACTGGTACAGGAACAATACTTCCTCTTCAAGCAGTTGACCGAAGACCGGAATGCCATAGATTTTGCAGCCCTGCCGCCACTGGAAGATGCCAGGGAAGGTGCCCTGCTGGATGTGCTCGTCAATATGACGGCCTCGGCCTATTTCGCCGACCTTTATCTCTTTGCCTGGTGCACCCTGCGTATGAGCAACCAGACCCTGCGTCACGGCAAAGCTGCTTCCACGCCTTTTGTCTTCGTATTTTTGGGATCCCTGTTGGTGGCACTTTACCAGCGCTTCGAACTGGGTTATCAATTCGGCAAAACCGGCATTGTGATGCTCGACGATATCGATTCCAATAAGTATCGCTGCCGGACCTTGTCCATTTTTACCATCTTCATCCAGCATTTCAAAGAGACTTTCCTCAGCGGCATATCGCTGCTCAAAGAATCGGTTCACGTTGGTCTGGAAACCGGTGATCTGCCCTATGCCGGATATTCTATGTACGCCCAGGTCCGTGACAAATTTTTGGGAGCCGATACGTTGGCCGAAGTAATGGACACCTGCCGGGTGAGTGTGGACTTTATGGAAAGGGTCAACAATGCCGGTCTCCTGGCACTGATGAAGCTGTTTCGCGCAAATCTCCACCTATTGCTGGGCACCTATGATGAAGCAACAGCGGATGAAGAAACGGAGGCGCTGGACTTTTTACTGGAGATTAAATTTTTTACTGCTGTTGCCCACCATTATATTTTCCGGAGTTGGGCCCTCTGTATTATGGGGCACTACCTCGAAGCGCAGGCCTATCTGGATAAGAACCAGCCGATCCTGATCTATGCCTCTTCTCAACCGCATGTCCCCAAGCATTATTTCCTGCAGTCGCTCATTTTACTACGCACCAAAAAGAACCTAAGTACGGAAGAACAGCAGCTGATTGAAAGCAATCAGCAATTCCTGCAAAAATGGGCGCAAAGCATGCCGGAAAATTTCCGGGCGGAATACGAGATGATTGAAGCCTTGCGTGCCGGCCGGGTCGGCGACTGGCCTTCGATCCTGCGTCACTTCAAGGAAGCGGCCGGCTGGGCGCAGAAAGGCAGCCTGCGGGGGGTAGAAGCTATGCTTTATGAACTATGCGGTGATGTGATGGAAGAAGGTGGCCTGTCGGATCTGGCCGTGAATTATCACCTGAAGGCCTATCAGGTTTACCTGGCCTGGGGAGCCCGGGAAAAGGTCGACCGTTTAAAAGAGAAGATACCTGCTGCTGCGGCCGACAATACCCCGCAGGAAGTGCAACCCATCGATTATGATACGCGCTCGTTGCTGAAGGCCACTCAGGCTATTTCGGCGGAAGTGACCCGGGAAGGCCTCATCCGGCGATTGTTACAGATCATCATGGAAAATGCGGGTGCGGAGAAAGGCGTACTGGTGTTGAAGGAGAACGGACAATACTTTGTAGAAGCAGAGATCAACCTCAGCCATAATCACTACCGTACGCTCGATCAGCAAGAACTGGGCGATAGTACAGCCGTACCTCGCAAACTCATCAACTTCGTCATCAACACCCAGAGAGAATTATTGTTGGATCAGCCGGAACAGCTTACCCCGAGCAGCGATCCTTATTTTAGTGAAAATCCGGCTAAATCGGCCCTGCTGCTACCCATACAGCGGCAGCAGGAACTCATTGGCATATTGTATCTGGAAAACGACCATGTAGCCGGCATTTTCCAGGAAAACCGCCTGCAGATCCTGCGGACGATCGCTTCGCAGGCCGCGGTCTCCATCGCAAACGCCCGTCTTTTTGAACACACTACCAGGCTGAA
>JAGQXH010001100.1 GCA_020436695.1 Lewinella sp.
TAGTTAGTCGTAAGTCGGTTAGTCGTAGGTCAGTTAGTCAGTTCTTGTCTACAGACTTACGACTGAATGACTCCCGGACTTACGACTTTCAACAATATTACACCAAATCAATCCCGGCACAAAATTTTCTAAATTTAAATTCGTCACTTACCGTAAAGTGTATCATTTTCGTACACCGGGTGTAGCGGATGCGTACGGATGATGGGCAAGTTGCCACTTTAACACACTGGTTGTCAGCAACTTTTCTTTTTGGCATGAAGTTAAGATATAGTAATATTGTGATATTGTGATGTTGTGATGTTGTGATGTTGTGATGTTGTGATGTTGTGATGTTGTGATGCTGGAGGAATAAGTGTTGAAGCAGACAGGCAGCAGCAAAATAAAAATATAGTTCTGTTTTTTCACCTCCTTTGTCTATTAACCTCCTAAAACTTATTCAATCAATAAATGATCAAGATCCAAAATATCCAAAAGATCTACCGCACTGATGAAGTCGAAACGACTGCACTCAACGGGCTTTCTCTTGAAATTGAAGACGGAGAATTTGTAGCGATCATGGGGCCTTCCGGTTGT
>JAGQXH010001101.1 GCA_020436695.1 Lewinella sp.
AAGGTTCAAGAGCCAAGGCTAATAATGCAAGAACACTGATTCTAACCCCGACACGCGAGCTAGCAGCACAAGTTGAATCCAGCATTATCACTTACGGTAAATACATGGAGCTGAGCTCAGCAGTAGTTTATGGTGGTGTTAAAATTAACCCTCAGATGCAAAGGCTATGCAAAGGTGTTGATATTTTGGTCGCGACTCCGGGACGATTGCTGGATTTGTACACTCAGAATGCAGTGCGCTTTGATGATTTGCAAGTCCTGGTTCTGGATGAAGCCGACCGTATGCTGGATATGGGCTTTATTCATGACCTCAAACGCATCATAAAATTATTGCCTGAGAAACGCCAAAACCTACTGTTTTCAGCCACTTTTTCCAAAGATATCCGAAAGCTGGCTCAGGATTTTACTCATAACCCTACAGAAATTTCCGTAAATCCACCCAACAGTACTGCAGAAAAAGTCTCTCAAGTCGTTCATCCGGTGGATAAAATACGCAAACCCGAACTGCTGATGCATTTGATTTCGCAAGGACGATGGCAACAGGTTCTGGTGTTTTGCCGAACTAAACA
>JAGQXH010001102.1 GCA_020436695.1 Lewinella sp.
TCCGGCCTGCAACGGTACCGGTAAAGTGAATGCTTCCATCCTGGTAACCGACGAGATCGAACGGGATCTAATGTTCATTTTCCAGTCGCGGCCCAAAGCCAAGATCAAATTATTTGTACACCCCTATCTGGAGGCTTATTTCAAGCGCGGCTTACCCAATATTCAAATGAAGTGGTTCTGGAAATACCAGAAGTGGGTCAAGGTACTGCCCGACAACGATTACAGTATGTTGGAGTACAAATTCTATGATGATAATGAGGATGAGATCCGGCTTAATTGATGTTGTGATGCTGTGGTGTTGTAATGCTGTGATGAGAGATCGGAGTGCTAAACGACATCGTTATTGCACCAATCGATGGTGGCGCACTGCAATGCCTAAATAAGGTAAAAGTGGGAGGGGCAAGGAAGGCACTGAAATAACATAATTTGGTGTAACGAACATGAAATTTTGCAATGCCATTACCCATCATAACATCACAGCATCACAAAATTATAGTATCGTTAATGCATAGGGCAACCGCAATTCGCCGTCCGGCATGCGACCGCGAGTAAAACGATTGCCAG
>JAGQXH010001103.1 GCA_020436695.1 Lewinella sp.
GGCCAAAATCAACCAGCAGGTGATGGATATGCCTGCGATCAGCATGGAAAGGAGAGTGGCCTCGAATCACCCGGGTGACAAACACGCGCATGGTATCAAACAGAGGCAAGATCATAATGCCAATAGCAACAGCCGGAATAGCATGAAATTTATAAGGATGACTATCCTCCATCAAATAGTTGAAATCGATAAACTGAATGATGAGAATGGCGGATACCAATCCTACTAACAGGGCTCCGGTATCGCCCATAAAAATCTTGGCCGGAGAAAAGTTGTATTTCAAAAATCCGACGATGGACCCTACCAGTGTAAAGGCGACAATAGCATACTCGATGTGTCCGGTAAGGTAAAACCAGGTGCCCAAAGTACCGGCAATCAATGCGCCGATACTTCCAGCCAGGCCATTGATGCCATCAATCAAATTGAAGGCATTCACGATGACCAGGATAGTAAACAGGCTTATGATAGAAGAAAACCATTCGGGAAGCGGCATGTGCAGATTAAACAATCCATAAAAACTGTGCAATTGTATATCTGACTTAAAAACCAGAATAAAAGCGGCC
>JAGQXH010001104.1 GCA_020436695.1 Lewinella sp.
CATTGCTCGGCCTGGCTGGTTCCATCTTCATCACTTCCCCAGAGATACATCATTTTGCCCAGGTCGTGAATGAGGCCTACCAGTTGCATCCAATCGGGACGATTATCAGCCCTGATCGCCTCAGCCGACTGAATCAAATGTTGCACATTGGGTAAATCCAGGTCAGGATCACTCACATCAATCAGGTGATTGAGTTTTTCCATAGCGTCCCAAAGGTCCATGGGGCGGCTAAATGTGAGGTATTTTTTCTTCATGCGCAGAACATAATCATACGTTTGATTTGTGCGCATTTTGCGGTAATGCTCCCTTACTGCGGCATTGACATCCAGTTTGTCGTAGTTGCGGAATTCTTTTTTTGCTGTAGCCATTTTATCATTGATTAGGGTGACAGATTTGCCTGGCAAAATAAGGAAAAAATTGCTAATTTCTGTTCCCTCCTGGCCCTCCTCTGCTTTCTACTCCCTTACCTCCTCCCGACTGTGGATTCTGCTCTTTTTCAGATTCTGTCTTCATAACAGCATTCGTATTAATCTGCACTTTATGATCCTCAAAATCCCAATT
>JAGQXH010001105.1 GCA_020436695.1 Lewinella sp.
TCATCGCCTCGCCGGAGATCGTGACCGCCTTTGCGCTGGCCGGCCGGCTGGATTTCAACCCGCTGACCGACGCGCTGGTCAACGAGCGCGGCGAAAAGGTGCGTCTCGATCCGCCCACCGGCGACGAGCTGCCCAGCAACGGCTTTATCCGCGATACCGAGGGCCTGGCAGCGCCGCCGGCCAGCCGCTCTGCTGTCCCGGTGGCGGTCGATCCTGACAGCGAGCGCATCGCGCTGCTGGAGCCGTTCGCGGCCTGGAACGGCGAGGACATGCACGATCTGCCGGTGCTGATGAAGGCCAAGGGCAAGTGTACCACCGACCACATCTCGCCGGCCGGCCCGTGGCTAAAATACCGCGGCCATCTGGACAACATCAGCAACAACATGTTCATCGGCGCGATCAGCGCGTTCGACCATCCGGCCGGCAAGGGGCGCAACGTAATCACCGGCGAGAACGACGTGGCGTATTCTGATATCGCCCGCGACTACAAGGCGCGCGGTCTGCGCTGGGTTGCAATCGGCGACGAAAACTACGGTGAGGGCAGCAGCCGCGAGCA
>JAGQXH010001106.1 GCA_020436695.1 Lewinella sp.
TGCTCGACGAAGAACACCTGCTGATCAGGGACAGTGTACGAGCCTGGCTGAACGAACATATTGCTCCCCATATCAACGAATGGGCACAGAATAATTATTGCCCGACCCATCTGGTGAAGGACATGGGAGCCATGGGCCTGTTTGGGCCTTCTTTGCCGGAAGAATACGGCTGTCCCGGGCTCGATGAAATCTCCTACGGCGTGATCATGCAGGAAATTGAGCGGGTGGATTCCGGTATCCGCTCCATGTGCTCTGTGCAGGGATCGCTGGTGATGTATCCGATCTATAAATACGGATCCGAAGAGCAGAAGCAGAAATACCTGCCCAAACTTGCCAGTGGCGAACTCATGGGCTGCTTTGGCCTCACCGAACCCGACCACGGTTCCAACCCCGGCGGCATGGCCAGCCATTTTACCGACGAAGGAGACCACTACCTGCTGAACGGTGCCAAAACCTGGATTTCCAATTCTCCCTTTGCCGATATCGCTGTGATTTGGGCAAAAAATGAAGAAGGACGCATTCAGGGGATGATCCTGGAGCGTGGCATGGAAGGGT
>JAGQXH010001107.1 GCA_020436695.1 Lewinella sp.
TACCACTCAATTCCAGCGTCGGCTTTGTACAGTTCTTATTCCAGACAATCTTAAGCCCTTCTACTGCTCCTTGTAGAGGCAGCCCTTCCACAATTCTTATGCCCCCCGAAAAACCGATCCATTGGCTACCGTCTTCTTTTTGACCTACTCCAAACTGGCTGATCTCCATTTTAAACTTAAAGAAATCCAGCACTTTTTGTTTGGGAAGATCTATCCAGCCGCCTTCCACGTGCATCCTCCCATCTGAATAAATGGTTAAAGCTTCCACCTCTAATACCGGAAATGGGTATTTTTGCCCAAACCGCCAAAAACCTACATTAAGGAGATAATTCCTTCCTGATTTTGTCCGTCACCACTTGTTTTGGAACTCTTCAATGACGTGACTTTCGGTAAGATTGAGATAAATTTCGGTTGTGGCCAGGCGATCATGGCCGAGCATTTTTTGGACGGCGGCCAGAGAGATCCCTTTTTGCAGAGCCAGTGTTGCAAAGGTATGGCGCAGAACGTGCGGTGTGACCGGTTTAGTTAGTTTGGCTCGGTTGGCGATTTTCTTG
>JAGQXH010001108.1 GCA_020436695.1 Lewinella sp.
GTAAATAATCAGGCCGATTTGATACAGGACGGCGCCATTCCAGCTTACGAAGGCCAGCTGGCCGGCCAGGACATGGCAGCCGATCTGGCCCCGGCATCCGCTAAATCCACAACTATGGGGCTGGATAACCCGGCATCAACAGCCGGTGAACGTCCTCAGTTGCTCCTCATTGAAGACAATCCCGATGTCGTCACCTACCTCAAGAGCTGCCTGAGTGATATTTACCAGCTGGACGTGGCTTACAACGGCCTCATTGGCATCGAAAAGGCCATCGAAAACATCCCGGACCTCATCATCAGCGATGTGATGATGCCCGAGAAAAATGGCTACGAGGTGTGCGATACGCTGAAAAACGACGAGCGCACCAGCCACATCCCCATCATCCTGCTGACCGCTAAGGCCGATGCTGCTTCGAAGATCGCGGGGCTGCGCCGTGGGGCAGACGCCTACCTGTCCAAGCCTTTTGACCGCGAAGAGCTGCTCGTCCGCCTGGCCAAACTGGTGGAACGGCAGCAGCGCATGGTGGCCTATTTTTCCAACGACAACTCCGCC
>JAGQXH010001109.1 GCA_020436695.1 Lewinella sp.
GTTGGTCAGTTTGAGAACATTCATGGCGTCGAACACCTCACGCTTGCGAATCTGGTCTACAACCATCCGCATTTTGCGGGCGGAAGAGCGGTAGTTACGCAGCGTCACGCGGATTTCATCAGCCTTCTGATCTTTCAGGGCTTCAGCGTACGCCTTTTTGCGCTTGGGTTCTTTCGGTATGCCGGCCGCAATTTTTTCCTTGCGGGTCATTTTCATTTGATCAGCCATCGGTCCTAACGTCTTTTGTCCTTACGGTTGCCCGCATGTCCTTTGAAAGTTCTGGTAGGAGCAAATTCTCCCAGTTTATGGCCTACCATGTTCTCCGATACATACACCGGGATGAACTTGTTGCCGTTGTGGACTGCGAAGGTGTGCCCAACGAAGTCAGGAGAAATCAGCGAGCGACGCGCCCAGGTCTTGATGATGCGCTTTTGCCCGCCCTCGTTCATTATCAAAACCTTTCTTTCGAGTTTCGGGTCGATAAAAGGTCCTTTTTTCAGCGAACGTGCCATGGATATTCAGTGATAGTGAGTCGAAGGATGGAGGTTGAAG
>JAGQXH010000110.1 GCA_020436695.1 Lewinella sp.
TGCTGGCTTCGATCAATTATATGAACCTGACCAATGCCCGGGCCGGACAGCGGGTCAGGGAGGTAGGTGTGCGAAAAGTCCTGGGGGCCGGCCGAAAGCATTTGCTCGGTCAGTTGATGACGGAATCTTTTATCATTACCCTGGGTAGCTTTATGCTGGGGGCGGGATTGGCCTACCTGCTCATACCGGCCTTCAGTCAATTGCTCGATCAGTCTATTTCACTGCTGCCCACTAACGATCGCCTCTTGCCGGCCGGTTTGTTACTGCTGGGGGTGGTGTTAAGTAGTCTGGCGGGGCTTTACCCGGCCTTTCTGTCGGCAGGAGTTCACCCGGTACAAGCTCTTAAAGGGTACTTTTTCAAGCATCGGAAAGACGGTACTTTCCTGCGTAATGCGCTGGTAGTGGGGCAGTTTACTGCAGCGATCGTACTGGCCATCAGCAGTGTGGTCATTTATCAACAACTTCGGTTTGTACAAAACAAGAAATTGGGATTTTCCAGAGACCAGATCCTGTACGTTCCTTATCGAGACCTGAACCTTTACGATCAGGCATCGGCTATTCGGTCGGAATTATTGAAGCATCCCCGGATCAGGCAGGTCTCCATAGCCAACAATCTGCCGGTCGACCTGACTTCCGATAATCTGGTGAACCGATGGGAGGGGAATACCGATGGCAGAGAGCTGTCCATTTACCGCAACCGTGTGGATTATTATTTTCTCGACCTCTACGAGATCGAATTGGTGGAAGGCCGGAATTTTTCGCCGGAATTTCCTTCGGATACCAGAGATCGCTATCTCCTGAACGAGACCGCAGTTAAGACCCTGGGATGGGAATCGGCTGTGGGTAAGTCCTTCAAAGACGGAGAAGTGATCGGGGTCGTTAAAGATTTTCACTTCCATAAACTGGATCAGACTATAAAACCTTTGTTCCTGACCATGCCCGATCCGGATTATTCCTACTGGGGGTTCTTTGCCATGAAAGTAGGCAGTGAAAATATGCAGGAGACGATCAGCTATGTGCAGGAAACGCTTAAGAGGTTTGTGCCGCAATTAATCTTCGAGCATGGTTTTGTGGATGAAAACTATCAGCGATTATACGATGCGGAGAAGCGCTTTGGCCATGTCTTCAATATCTTCACCCTGATCGCACTGCTCATCGCGTGCATGGGCCTGCTCGGACTGGTTACCCACAATGTATTGCAGCGCACCAAAGAGATCGGTATTCGTAAAATACTGGGATCTTCAATAGCCGGCATCGTCCAACTGATCTCCGGTGATTTCATTAGACTTGTACTCATTGCTGCTTTCATCGCTGTACCGGTTTCCTGGTGGGGTATGCACCATTGGCTGGAGCATTTTGCCTACCGGATCGACCTGGACTGGTGGGTATTTGTCGCAGTGGGGATCTTGGCTATTGGCCTGGCATTTCTGACGGTAAGTACCCAGGCAGTGCGGGCGGCTGCGGCCAATCCGGTGGATAGTTTGAAGGCGGAATGACCTTAATAAATTCAATAAAACAGTCAATGATAAAAGTGTCGGAGTTTATCTCCAATTTCCCAATAGATCTTCCCCTCATCACCGCCAGTAATGCCTGGGCGATCACCCATGAGATAAAAGCGATTGTTGAGCAATTGATCTGCGACTTAGACCATCAGTATGAAGTGCAGAACGGCATAGCTATTCACAAGACCGCTCTCGTGGAAAAGGGCGTGACTTTAAAAGCTCCGCTGATTATCGGGGCCGATTGCCGGATCGGAGCTCATGCCTATTTCAGGGAGGGCGTTTTTCTGGATCGATCGGTTAAGATCGGACCGGGCAGTGAGATCAAGAGCAGTATCATTTGTTCGAACAGTGCCGTTGCTCATCTGAACTACATTGGTAACAGCATTATCGGCAGCCGGGTCAACTTTGAAGCCGGTTCCATTGCGGCTAACCACTACAATGAAAGGTCGGACAAACACATCAGTGTAAAATACCGGGGAGAGATCATTGCTACCGGATTGACCAAATTCGGCTCACTGGTAGGGGATGACTCCAAAATAGGGGCGAACGCGGTATTGTCACCCGGTACTATTTTAGATAAAAATTCCATTGTGAAAAGACTTGAGTTGATCGAGCAGCTTAAGTAAGCATTAATGTATCATGAAAACACCCGCTCCACCTAAGTTTTTCCTCCGCTTCTTCAAGTGGTTCTGCGACTCGGACCTGCATCCTTTCGTCGAAGGAGACCTTTATGAACTATATCGCGAAAGGGTAGAGGCATTGGGCAAAAAAAAGGCCGATCGCCGTTTTGCCCTGGATGTACTCCTGCTGTTCCGGCCGGGTATGATCCGAAAAATAGGATGGTTAGAAAATCTAAATACACTCGACATGTTCAAACACAACCTGCTGATCAGTTTCCGTAATTTCAAACGAAATAAGACCGCTTTCGGGATCAATTTACTGGGGCTGGCCACCGGGCTTACCTGCGTGCTGCTCATCTACCTATGGGTGCGCGACGAGCGCAATGTAGACCAGTTCTTCGAAAATGATGACCGGCTCTATCAGGTGATGCAGCATTTTTACCGCCCGGACGGCATACAGACCATGAACATCACTCCAGCCCAACTGGCGCAGGCCCTGGTGGAGCAGTTACCGGAAGTGGAATACGCCGTACCGGTCAACAATCGCTATTATGGTCAGGAAGATGGGGTCGTTTCCGTGGGGGATCGTTATTTGACAGCTACACCTTTGCTGGCCGGAAAGGATTATTTTCAGGTCTTTTCCTATACCCTGCTGGAGGGCTCCAAAGAACAAGTGCTGGCCGGCAAAGATGGTATAGTGCTCACTGAAAGCCTGGCCCGTAGCTTGTTCGGGACTACCGACAATATCGTAGGCCGGAGCCTTAACCTGGAACAAAAACTCTTCGACTGGCAGGCAAATTTTCTGGAAGGCGCCTTTCAGGTATCCGGCCTGATGGCTGATCCGCCGCCTAACGCCACGGCGCAATTCGATATGATCCTTCCCTATGCGCATTTGCTGGACTATTCTGCCGATGCGGCAGAGTGGCACACCGATGCGGCTGATACCTATGTCCTATTACGGGAAGGCACCAATATCGAAAGTCTGAATGAGAAAATGACGTCCCTGTTGCGTTCCAAGGATGAGGAACGCCAGTACTGCGCATTATCCGCCCAGCAGTATTCTACCCGTTATCTGTACGGGAATTATGAGAATGGTGTACCATCCGGTGGCCGCATTTCGTATGTACGGCTGTTTACGCTGACCGGTGTTTTCCTGCTGCTCATTGCCTGCGTCAATTTCATGAACATGGCCACGGCCCGGGCCTCCACCCGGCAGAAAGAGGTGGGGGTGAAAAAAGCCACCGGAGCCTCGAGAAAACAGCTCATCTTTCAATTTTTGAGTGAATCTACGCTCCTTGCGGTGCTGGCGGCCGTGATAGCCGTAGGATTGACTTATCTCCTGTTGCCGCAATTCAGCGAGATGACCGGAAAGGAGCTGCATTTTGGTTTTGATCCCGGCCTTTTATTGGGTTTGCTAAGCATTGTATTACTTACCGGCTTGATAGCCGGCAGCTATCCTGCCCTGTATTTATCCGGCTTTCACCCGATGGCAATGCTTAAGGGAAAAGAGCATACCAGTCTCGGTGAACAGTGGGTTAGAAAAGGTTTGGTCGTCTTTCAATTCAGCTTGTCGGTAGTTTTTATCGCCGGTGTCCTGATCCTCAACCGGCAGATGACCTTTCTTCAGCAAAAACAGTTGGGATATCAGCAGGACAACATCATTACCTTTACGAGTAAGGGAAAGACCAGTGATGGAGTAGAAACTTTTATGGCCGGATTGCGGGAGATCCCCGGCGTCGTACAGGCGACCAATATCTGGGGCGGCAGCTTTTTGAAGAACAAGGATTTTGGGGCAGCACCCCATTGGGAAGGACAGGCGGAGGATGAGACGATCATTGTACCGCGCCCTCACGTCGGTTATAATTTTATTGAAACATTAGGCATCGAGCTTAAAGAGGGCAGATCCTTTTCACGAGCCCATCAGCAGGAAGAAAATAAAGTCATACTCAATGAAGCAGCGGTAGCACTGATCGGTTACGACGAGCCGGTAGGGAAAATGCTTACCCGGGGAGATACAAAGCTGGAAATCATTGGCGTGGTCAAAGATTTTCATAATGAATCTTTGCACCAACCCATCAAGCCCACCTTTATTCGATTTCTGCCGAGCGGTAAAGGTGTCATAGTGAGGATGCAGGCAGGCACGGAGTCGGCTACTATTGAGCGACTTAAGGATTATTATGAACAATTTCATCCCGGTTATCCGTTCGAATTCAGCTTTATGGATGCGGAGTATCAAACGTTGTACGAGTCTGAGCAACGGGTCACCGTACTATCGGATTATGCTGCCGGCATCGCTATCATCGTTTCCTGTCTTGGCCTGTTCGGGCTGGCAACTTTCACCATGGAGCGGCGAAAGAAGGAGATCGGTATTCGCAAGGTGCTTGGGGCTAGTTTGTTTGGTTTGGTCCGTTTGCTTAGCAGTGATTTCACCAAAACCGTGCTGGGAGCTATTGCTCTTGCCTTGCCTCTTTGCTACTTACTAGCGAAAAACTGGCTGGCAGGTTTTGCCTATCGCATTGAGTTGCAGTGGTGGCTATTCCTCCTGCCCGGCCTGATGGTTTTGCTCATGGCATGGGGAGTTGTAGGGATCCAGACGATGAAGGCGGCCCGGGCCAATCCGGTGGATAGTTTGAAAGTGGAGTGAAAAGCGGTTCTAAGTATTCGCTACCGGGTGTCCGGCTGAATACCAAAGGTGAAATGGTGCGGGCCTCCGGGGGGTAAATATGATATCAGACTTAAACATATAGTCCCAACTGTTTAATCCGTCGGTGCCGCTTACCGAGATCCAAAAGGCTATCTGTGGATAGGCCTGAATGATCAGCGGGCAGATGTAGCCGCCGCGGCTGATGCCCCACAATCCGATCTTTGCGGAGCCGGGTATTTTTCGCTTCTGCAATTCCTCGATGGCTGCTACCGCCTCGGAAGCACTGCTCTGAACGCTTTGTAGATGTTCGTAGGTGCCTTCGCTATTCCCCCCGCAATGTATCCACCGGATTTGCACCGGCAGCTTTGAGAATGGAGCCGGCGGTGGTCATATATCCGGCAGCAAATATCAGCATAGCGCACAAGATCACCGGCAGGAACCTCACCGTGATGTGATTCTCGTAAATAATTGACATTAAGCTATCGGTCAGGAAAAAACCGCCCAGGCCGCCCAGTATGGCCGCCACCGATAATATGATCACAAATTCCCGGTTGATCAGACTTACAATGCCGGCCTTGGTAGCGCCTAATACTTTGCGGACGCCTATTTCTTTGGTCCTTCTGGCAATATTTAAAGAAGCCAGTGAAAAAATGCCGGCTATGGACATAAAGGTACCGAGAATGGTCAAAAACAGAAAGATCTTGCCAAAACTGGTATTGGTTCGCCGGGAACCGCCCAGTAAGATGTCGTCCTGAAATCGGCCGTCAAATGGTAAATTCGGAAAAAGCTCATGCCAGGTGTCTTCCACCTTGTTAAAGGTAGCGGCCAGATCATCCGCTTTCGTATTGATCACCATCACCTGATATTGCTTCGGTTCGAGCATATAGAAAAGAAAGGGTTTGACGTCAGCTGATTTGAAATTATCCAGATGATCTTCCACGATACCGACGATTTGACGTTTTTCACCGGCCATCATCACCGTACGGTTTAATGGATCTTTTAGGTTGGTCTGGTCCAGGAATGCCTGATTAACGATCACCTTGCTGCCCAGATCAGCATCATTGCCCGGGTTTAGATCTGTGCCTTTTACAATATTTAAACCGACGGTTTTAAAATAATTCTTGCCGATTCCCATGATCCAGATATCGTATACCTGACCTTCGACTTCCACCGGGCTTTGCCAGGAGCTATAGCCGACGTGCGAATAACTACCTGCCACCTCCCGGATCTTTGGGAAGGACTTAATTCGGTTTTCCAGGATATTAAAAGTTTTTTCTCCTGGGATATTGATCACCATCAGTCGATCTTTATCATAGCCGAAACCTATATTTTCCTGAAATTGATTATTCTGGAAGAACAGGACGCCGGCGATTAGAAAGATCACCGTTAAAGCAAACTGAGAGGAAGTTAATATTCTGGTCAGCCAGTTGGTTCCCTTGATCCTGACGCTCCCTTTTACCAGTTCTACGGGATGCAGCCGGCTATTGAACAGGGCCGGGTAGATGCCGGCCAGCAAAGCGGCAGCAATAAAGATCAGTACCAGGGCGAAAATCAAATTGCCCCCGTTTAAGTCTATCATTTCAAAACCGAAATCCAGCATGGAGGTAAATTCAGGCACGATGAATACTTTAGCCATGATCAGGCCGACAAGCAGGGAAACGGCCATGATCACCCCCGTTTCGGCCAGAAACTGGCTCAATATTTGACTTCGTGCGGCACCAAATGTTTTCCTGATCCCAATTTCCTTCAATCTTTTAGTGCTCATGGCGATCGAAGTATTGGTTAAATTGAAGCAGGCAATGAGCAATATCATCGCGGCCAGACTTCCGAAAACGACCAGCGCGGGCGTATTAATTCTCAAATTGACATAACCGCCTACAATCTTATCTCCGTGAAATTTGGCGTGAAAGGACTCCAGACGATAGTCTTTGACCTCCACGTCCTGCTTCGCCTCGTTGCGAAGGGCCATATACTTTCCCAGTTGGTCGCTGATCCAGTCCGCGCTTTTCGGATCGGTCAATTCAACAAAAGTTGAAGGATCCCGCCAATCGGACCAGTTGTCTGCCTTAAGGGCATGAATATCCAGGTAATTTTCAAAGCGCATCAAAGCGTCGTAATAAAAGGTGGAATTGTCCGGGATCTTTTCGAATACACCGCCGACGGTCACCGGAATTTCTTTTTCATTCTGAAAATGCAAGCTTAAAACGGTGCCGGTGGGATCGGTATCTTTAAACAGTTTCTGCGCTAGTTCGGCCGATAAGAAAATACTGAATTTGTCATTAAAGCGCCCTTGTGAGCCATACTGCAAGGGGAAATCGAACATTTCCAGAAAGCTGCTGTCCGCAAAGCCGATGTTTTCTCTAAAGCCTGTTTCTTCATGTTGAACAAACCCACTTTCCCTAATGAAACGGGTATAGCGGTCGATGCCGGCAACATCAAAGGCAGCCGCAGGAGCCAGCGGTGCGGGAGCCGAAATACTTTCCTCCAGCTTTCCCGTTTTAGTTGCTATCAGAGAGTGGATCTTGAATATTCGCGCTACTTTTTCCGGTTTATGAAAATCATCGAATTCCAGATTATACGCAAATATCAAATAGGCGGTAATACAACAGGATAAGGCGATGCCCAGCCCCAGTGTATTGATCAGTATATAAAGCTTGTTTTTGGCAAAAAGCCGCAAGGTGATCTTGAAGTAATGTTTGAACATGATAGTCGGGTGGTGATTTTTGAATAGGTTGAGTGAAGTAAACCCCAGCAGTAAATGCAGGGCATCGAGCCAATACATGAATTTGGCTTTGAACGTCCCTTGCTCTGCAATTCGATCCTGATAGATTTCCTGTAAGTCACCGAAAAATTCTTCCAGCAGTGCTTCGTTGACCAACTTTGAAAGGAGCCAATTGGCCAGTCTGGGCGTCTTATTTTTTTTGTCCTTCTTCATCACATTCCCGGATTTAAGAACGGGATCAATTTCCACATGCTTTGGCGCACCTCCTGGCTGGCCTGCAACTGGCGAATGCCGATATCAGTGATGGTAAACAGGCGTTTTCTTCGATCACCTCGTTTGGCAGTTTGGCCGCCTAACTCAGAAGTAAGCAGCCCTTTATCCTGGAGGCGATACAGTGTAATATGCACGGCTCCCAAAAGGATGGATCGGCCGGTATGCTTTTCCACTTCCTCTTTAATCGAAATACCGTAAGCTCCCCCTTCCAGGATACATACCGCCAGGAGCACCAACTCTTCGAATTCACCCAGGCCTTTTTTTTCCATTAGTTATAATTTTGTATGTTATACAAAGTTACAACTAATTGTGAAAATTGCAAATGAACTTTGAATAGTAGAAGGCACTGCGTTTTCTGGAATTTAGTATCTGGTACGATCTTTCACCAGCCAGGGTTAACGCCCTGATGATAAATAATACTACAATATTGTATTAATTGGAAAAGTTGTTTAGCTTTGTATTACTGCATTATAGTATTAAGTTATGGAACCACATAAGATCGGAGAATTTGAGGAACTTGTACTCCTCACGGTAGGCATCCTCCACAGCAATGCCTACGGGATAAGCATTAAAGATGAAATAGAAGAACGCCTGGATCGGCAGGTAAGCGTCGGCGCGCTGCAAATAACACTGCGAAGGCTGGAAAAAAAAGGACTGCTGAAGTCCAGCCTGGGTGAATCTTCCGAAGCCCGACGTGGTCGCCCCAAGCTCTATTTTACTATTACTCCCTACGGGAAAAGGGCGATTGAATACACCCGGCAAACGCGGAATGAACTTTGGAACGCGCTCCCCGAATTGGTGCTAAACCTGTGATATGAAGGACAACAATTCACCACCGGAATTTCCACTGCGATTCCTCAAATGGTTTTGCAAGCCCACTTACCACCGCGATATAGAAGGAGACCTGCTGGAATTATATGATCGCCGGGTGGAAAAGGTCGGCTTGAAAAAAGCCAAATGGCTACTGCTCAAAGATGTGTTACTGCTTTTCCGCCCTGGTATCATCCGATCATTTCCTATAAAAACCCGTTTTATGCTGAAGGAAAATCTGAAAATTGCCGGCCGGCAGCTATTCAAGAACAAAGTATTTACGGCCATCAACCTGGCCGGCTTAACGGTGGGCATGACCGCCATCTTGCTGATCCTGGTTTGGGCGCAAAACGAGTGGAGTTTTGATCGCTATTATCCGAATGCCGATCAACTGTATCGGGTCATTTGCCACTGGGAAGGCAAGGGCGAACATTTAACGATACCCAGTATTCCTATCCGCCTGCGTGACATGGCGAGCAAAGAGATCCCGGAGGCCGAAGAATTTTTTATCATGCGGCCGGAAACCCTTGAGAAGCCTTTGATCAAGACAGATGCAGGGGAAGTGTTTGAAGAAGAAGAACTAGCCTACATCAGTGACAATTGGATAGCTGAGTTCGGGTATGAGGTAGTAAGCGGCTCTTTATCCGGCTATCGTGCCAATAAGTTTGGCCTCGCACTTACCGAAGAACGGGCCCGAAGATTTTTTGGAGATATGGATCCCATTGGAAGTACAGTCGAAATGTACTCGACCAATTATACGGTTGAGCTGGTGCTTAAGGACAATCCCTCTAATTCCAGCTTTCAGCAGAAAGTGTTTTTACCGCTTAACTCGTATTGGCCAAATCGACTTACCTACGAAGAAGAAATAAGATCTTCCAATTACCAGTTTATCGCATTTTTTAAAGCACCGGCAACGATCGATCGAAAAAAGGTGGAAGACAAGTTTTCACGTATTCTAAGCCAGATCGACCAAAACAAGCCTACTTCCTGCTCTGTATTTGCTCTGACCGAAATGCGATTTCAGGAGGGTATTACGAATGATGTGTTCCAACATCAAACCAAAGCTACGGTGAATATCTTCGCACTCATCGGGCTCATCATTTTACTGGTGGCGATCCTCAATTACATTAACCTGTCGACGGCCACCATTAGTAAGCGCATTCAAGAGATCGGTATCCGGAAGGTGGTTGGTGCCAATTTTAGCAATATCTTTTCGCAAATGGTGACCGAATCGGCCATTATCAGCGTACTGGGTTTTGTGCTTGCTTTGCTTGCCGTTTATAGCTTGATGCCTTTGTTAAACCAGTATATCGGTCAGGCGCTGCGGTTGGATCTGAAAAATGGATACATCTGGGCGCTGTTTGCTTCCGTTCTTGGGCTGGCAATGTTGGTGGCTTCCCTGTATCCGGCTTTCCTCCATGCCGGGCTTAAACCGATCCAGCTAGTTGGCCAAAAGGGGGCAATTGCCAAGGGGGGAGCCCTGAGGAAAATTTTAGTGGTCAGTCAGTTTACGGCCGCTATTGTCGTCCTGATCGGTACCGTGACGATCTACCAACAGTTGCATTTTATTCAGAAAAAAGATGTGGGTTATGATCGTGCTCAGGTCATGAGTATTAAGTTGAAATACACGGCCGGAGATAATTATGGGAAAAACCTGGATAATTTCAAATTGTTGAAGGGGGAACTGGAACAGATCCCTGAAATTGAATCCATTGCCATCACCGACGGCAATGTTACCAATATCGATAATAGAAACAGCGGCACTCTAAAATGGGAGGGTAAACCGGAAGATCAATCGGTGATCGTTTCTCAACTACGGGCGGATGAAGACCTCATCTCGGTCTTTGATTTGCAACTCAAGGGAGGGCGGTGGTTCTCATCCGACAATAGTAGCGATAGAAATAATATCATCGTCAATGAAAGTGCGGTGAAGAGGCTTGGGATCCCGGAGCCGGTAGTCGGGCGTTGGTCCAGTTTTCAGGGTAGAGAGGGACAAATAATTGGGGTCGTGAAAGACTTCATTTTCACTGATTTCCATCAATCGATAGAGCCGCTGGTCATTTGGCACCATGGAGGTAGAGGCTCCATCATCCAGGCCAAGCTGGAGCCGGGCGGGCTCAATGAAACCCTTAGTCGGGTGGAGCATAAATTCAAACAGTTTTTTCCGAACAAGCCCTTTGAATATACCTTTTTGGATCAGGACTTTCAGCAAATGCACCTGGCGGATATCAAAGCCAGCGTCTTATTACGCATTTTTACTGGCATCATCATTTTTGTCTCCTGTCTGGGCTTACTTGGGTTGACCATATTTGATGCACAAAAACGCAGGAAGGAAATTGCTATTCGAAAGGTATTGGGAGCTAATGTCCTTAATATCCTAGAGCAGTTATCCCGGCATTACCTTTTATTGGTTGGAATGGCTTTCCTGCTGGCCGTTCCTGTAGCCATGTACTTTATCCGAAGATGGCTGGAAAATTTTGCTTATCACATTAATGTATCGATGTGGATCTTTCTGATCCCGGGAGTACTGGTCGTATTGATTGCCGTGATGACCATGAGTTTTCACAGTCTGAAAGCGGCCATTGTAAATCCGATCCATGCCTTACGGCAGTGATAACTTATTCTTATAATGAAAAGTGTATTAAGGGGCCGTTTATAAGGGAATCGTCACTTGGATAGCGATTATAAAATCCAACTATCATGACCAGCCGACTACACCTTATATTGATTGTGGCAATATGTATCACCTTAAGCGGCCTAAAAGCACAAAGCAACCAGCGACAAAAACAACTGCTCGATACCGAATGGAGTTTCCACCTGGGCGAGGCCACTAATGCTCAGCAATCCGACTACGACGATGCCAACTGGCGTAGCCTCGATCTTCCCCACGATTGGAGTATCGAGGGGGACTTTGATCAAAATGCAGTGACTACCGGCCGAGGTGGTTATTTACCTACCGGCGTCGGCTGGTACCGGAAAGTATTCGACTGGCGGCCCAATGGCAACCCGGTGTGGATCGAATTTGGCGGTATATATCAAAACAGTGATGTCTGGATCAACGGACACCATCTGGGGCATTATCCGAACGGTTATATGAGTTTTTACTATGATCTGACGCCTCATTTGGTACCCGGACAAAACACCATCGCCGTCCGGGTGGATAATTCCTTACAACCCAATACCCGCTGGTATTCCGGTTCGGGTATCTATCGGCATGTTTGGTTGCACACTACACATCCACTGCATGTAGCGCCCTGGGGGACTTATGTGACTACGCCAGTTGTGGATTCGGTTTCGGCTTTGGTATCCGTGGAGACGACGATTGCAAATGCCGGTGGGCAAAAGCAGCAGGCTGTATTGCGTTCTAGTATACTGGATAAGGAGGGGCAGGAGCGTGCCCGTTATGAGAGTAGTTTGGTCATAGGGGCGAAAGATACGGTGGTGATCCCGCACGCCTTGGCATTGGAACAACCGCAGTTATGGTCTGTCGAAACCCCTGATTTGTATAAGCTGGTCTCAGAAATTGAGATCAATGGGCAGGTCATCGACCGCTATACGACCACCTTTGGCATTCGCAAGATCGAATATAATCCTCAAAAGGGCTTTCTTTTAAATGGGGTGCAGACCAAAATGAAAGGGGTGAACCTTCACCACGGAGCCGGCAGTGTGGGGGCTGCTGTTCCCATAGATATGTGGCGTAGGCGGTTTCAGGTGCTGAAAGACATGGGATGCAACGCCATTCGTACGGCCCACAATCCGGTAGCAGAGGAGTTTTTGGACCTTTGCGATGAAATGGGTTTTCTGGTGATGAATGAAGTCTTCGATGAATGGACCGGCGGTAAAGTGGAATACGGTTACCATAAATACTTCGAAGAATGGTCCCAGCGGGATCTGGCTGATTTCATCCGTCGGGATCGCAACCATCCCTCTGTAGTGATGTGGAGTGCCGGTAACGAGATCGGGGAGCAGAGCCGGGATGGCGGACACGAGATCCTTCGGCCGTTGATCGAAACCTTCCATCGCCTGGACCCCACCCGCCCGGTTACTACCGGTAATGACCATATTGCCGCCGATGGTCGTTCGGCAAAACTACCCTTCCTGAACATGCTGGATATTGTCGGGTATAATTATGTAGATCGCTGGCATGAGCGCCGGGAATTGTATAATATCGAAGATAAGATCAATCATCCGGACTGGTTGATGGTAGGCACGGAAAGCGTATCCATATACGGTGTACGGAGCAATTACATCAACCCTTTTGACACAACGCGGATTCGTCCTATCTCTACCACCAGTCTCATCCGCGCACAGGAATTGTGGAAATACATCAGTACGCACGACTATATGATCGGCGACTTCATGTGGACGGGCATCGACTATCTGGGAGAAGCGCGATGGCCGAGCAAAAATGCCAGTTCCGGTGTGATCGATCTTTGCGGTTTTCCCAAGGACTCCTACTATTTCTACCAAAGCCAATGGACGGATGCGCCCATGCTCCATCTCTTCCCACACTGGAACTGGCCGGGCAGAGAAGGAGAGGTCATTCCCGTTATGGCCTTTACCAATTGTGATACGGTGGAGCTTTTCGTCAATGATAAATCTTTTGGTCAGAAAGCTGTTCAATTCCCCCGGCCCGGTAATTCCGGTGGTTGGAATCGCTACGATGAGCCACCCGTGGCTATCACTACCAGTGATTTGTATCTCACCTGGGATGTCCCCTACACACCGGGCGTACTTAAGGCAGTAGGGCATTGTGCAAACGGCAATCGGTTGGAACAAACGATAAGTACTACCGGCTCCCCCTACGCAATACGCCTGACGACGGATAAAGGGGATATCTCCGCCAACCGGCAGGATATTGCGCACCTCACGGTAGAAGTTGTAGATCGGGAAGGTCGATTAGTGCCTACGGCTGCTAACGAAATAAGCCTGCAAGTGAACGGCCCGGCCCGGCTCATAGGTTTTGATAATGGTGATCCGACAGACCATACCAACATGAAATCATCCGACAGGAAAGTATTTCACGGATTGGCCCTGGGTATTGTACAGTCAGAAGACCGGAGTGGGAAGGTAATAGTTCGGGCTACCTCTCCCGGTTTGCAGGCGGCAAGGGTAACGATAGCACTGTTCGACTGAGTACTCTTTTACAAATGCTTTTGGATAAAACTGAGGATAACCGGATAATCTGAAGGCCTGGTACCATGTCCTCCATCGTGCATGTGGTAGCCGATGGCATGGTCCGTCAGTGCTTTTTCTGCGGGGGGCATCTGGTCGGTATCCAATCCTTTTTTGCCGAACAGTTTATAAACCGGTTCAGCGGCAACGGCGGCCAGAAATTCACCCTTTGGGTCCGACCAACCATCTTCATCGCCGGTTAGTAGCAAGATCGGCCGGGGAGCCATCAATGCAAGCAGCAGATGAGCGTCTAAAGGAAATTGAGTGGGGTTTTTGGCGCGCTTTTGGTAATTCGGGCAAAACTGATAAGGATATCTCGATGGTGCGGTTAAATGAGCAATGGTCTCTCCGTAAATCCGGCTGCTCAATGCGGCTCCACCTTCACCCGAGCAACTGGCAATAACCATGGCGAAGCGCTCATCGGCAGCCCCTGCCCATAATACGGTTTTGCCGAGCCGGGAAATGCCGAATAGTGCAACCCGGTCGGCGGCTATGCTATCATCCGTCTCCAGATAATCCATAACCCGACTCAGCCCCCAGGCCCAGGCCGCGATCGTACCCCATTCGCCGGGGGGTCTTGTTTCCTCTTCTACTTCTTTGAACAATCCCTGCACCCCATGATGGGTGCTTCCGGCAAAATCGGGTTGGATATCACCGTAATATACCATGGCAATACCTACTCCCTGGTCTATAAACGGCTGGATATCAAAACTCCCGAACCTGGACTCTTTCGGGGCAGGTACTTTTTCGTGCTCCCGGTTCCAGATGGTTCCTCTGCGGACTCCGGGGTCTTGTGCCATTGTTGAGTTTGCGGTGAAGTTGATCATCAACATTAATGGAACGGGGCCTTGTATTGATCTGGGGAGGTAGATCAATGCGTCCATGTAATGCTCATCCGAATTTTCGGAAAAATATATTCTCACCTGCTTTCGAACTACGGTGGAGTCGTAAGCCAGAGTTCCACTATCAAATACATCAAAAACGGGCTTCACGTTATTTTCCGGAACGTGACCATATTGATATTCCTTGAACATTTCGAGGATCTCCGGCCTTCTTTCTTGGGACCATTCCTCCGTATTGGTCACTTTTTTACCGTTTCTTAGTTGTAAAGGGTCAGGGAGTATATAAGTACCCGTTTGGGCCTCATCATAATTTACCGGAATGCCGGCAACCGTATCGGGAGCTTGCCCAAACGAACACCAACAAGAGCCGGCTAGAATAAATAGCGTGATTATTGATCTACGAACATGTTTATATCTCATAGATACAATTTAGGCATTTATTGTAATGGAAAGGTTTGAATAGGTTCAAAAATAGACTGCTATACTATAGAAAATGTTGTATTTCTGGTTCCTCGTAATAAATAAAGTTTTACTGCAATTAGGAATTAACCTAAAAGTCGTATACATTTGTAGGTATTACTGCAATTAGGAGAAAACATGGGTAAATATCGATTAGGCGAATTTGAAGAGATTGTTTTACTCACCGTTGCCATTCTTTATGACAATGCCTATGGCATATCGATCAAGGAAGATATTCAGGAACGGCTGGATCGCAAGGTCAGTGTGGGTGCATTGCAATCCGCTTTGCGAAGAATGGAGAAAAAGGGTTTTCTGAGATCCAGAAAAGGAGAGACCAATGACGTGCGCGGAGGACGACCCAAGCTGTTATTTACGCTCACGGCTG
>JAGQXH010001110.1 GCA_020436695.1 Lewinella sp.
GTATAATCCAGTTTCTCATCCGTCTTCTCTACTTCGCGGTTCTCCAGCACGTCGAGCAGGGAAGAGTTCTCACCATCATCGATTGGCGCATCCACACTGACGTGACGGGTGCTCACACTCATGGTGTTCTTGATCTCTTCTACCCCCAGTTCTAGACATTCAGCCAGTTCTTCTGCCGTAGGCTCACGCTCATACTGCTGTTCCAGCTCGCTGAATGCCTTGTTGATCTTGCTGAGGCTTCCTACCTTGTTCAGAGGCAGACGAACCAGGCGGCTTTGCTCTGCCAGTGCCTGCATGATGCTCTGACGGATCCACCATACGGCGTAAGAAATGAATTTGAAACCTTTGGTCTCATCGAATTTTTGAGCGGCCTTCACCAGGCCCACATTGCCTTCATTGATCAGGTCGTTCAGGGTCAGTCCGTTGTGCTGGTACTGTTTGGCCACCGATACTACGAAACGGAGGTTGGCCTTTACCAGCTTTTCCAGTGCTTCCTGGTCGCCCTGCTTGATCCGTTGGGCCAGGAGAACCTCCTCTTCGGCGGTCACCAG
>JAGQXH010001111.1 GCA_020436695.1 Lewinella sp.
GCAGCGGCAGTTCTGATAACTTATACGTCCGTACAAAGGCCGGCCAAACCCAACAGGCCATTCAAGGGTTGGAAGCCCTGCATCGGCGTATTGCCCCCGACTATCCATTCGAGTACGCTTTCCTGGATGAAGAATACAGCCGCATGTACCAAAGCGAAACGGCCATCGGCAAGCTGGCCTTTTACTTCGCCGCCATTGCCATTCTGCTGTCCTGCATCGGCCTGTTCGGCCTGTCGGCCTTTACGGCGGCGCGGCGCACCAAAGAGATCGGCATCCGCAAAGTGGTGGGCGCCAGCGTGGCCAACATCGTGGCCCTGCTCTTCCAGGATTTCCTGAAGCTCGTCCTCATTGGTTTCGTCATTTCGGCGCCGGTGGCCTGGTACCTGCTTTCTACCTGGCTGGAGGGTTTTGCCTACCAAACCGGCATTGGCATTCATCTGTTCCTGGCCACAGCAGGGCTGATGGTGCTGGTGGCCTGGCTGGCGGTGAGTTACCACGCCATCCGGGCGGCGCGGGCCAACCCGGTGGAGGCGCTGGGGAGCGAGTGAGGG
>JAGQXH010001112.1 GCA_020436695.1 Lewinella sp.
CGTTCATTATGACCACATGCTGATGCAATTGCGGGTCTGGCAAGTGGACTTTTTTGCCATTGATTTCCCGCTCGACGGGACGGCTATCATCATGCGTGTAAGCTGCCCAAACAAGGTTGCCCGTCCTGCGGTTTTCGTAAACGCCATCCTTCCTCACACGGGTCTCGGTATCCCTTTCAATTTCTGTCATGGTATCTTTGACAGCGCCTTCCATTGCTTTGATGATGTCTTCATCACCAGTGATGGCATGTTGGATGGAAACCGATTTGGGAACTGAAAAAGTCCAGTCTTCGGCTACAGTTCTGTTTTTGACCGTACGGCTTGTCAGGCGTTCATCGGTATCGGGATGGATGTTGTTGCAAAGCTTTTCAAAGTCATCCCGATGTACTTGTTTGTTGAGGTTCAGACGCTCTGCTGCTTGTCCGTTCCAGGTGCCGATGATGAGTCCATCTTGTGTATGGTAATCGGCTTGTGCAAGGGACTTGTCGAAGTATTGCACGGTGTCTTTTGCGCTTCTGTATTGCTTTCTTGTTATCAATTGCAGTTGTT
>JAGQXH010001113.1 GCA_020436695.1 Lewinella sp.
CCGCAGGGGAAGAAGTGCTGTTGGACGAAGAAGCTTATAGCCTGCGGTACGATCCATATCTGCGGCTGGATGTGAAAATCGGATACCAGCTCAACAGCAAGACCAAAAAGATCTCCCAGCAGTTCTTTCTGGACCTGCAGAACGTTACCAATAATGATAACATCTTTGTGAAAAGATATAATCCGGTCACACAGCAGGTGAATGATGTGCTGCAATCGGGTTTTTTCCCGGATATACTATATCGATTGCAATTTTGATAACTTTGTTAGGGAAAAGTCGTAAGTCTGTTAGTCGTAAGTCTATTAGTCCCGACAGAACAGACTTACGGCTAACAGATATACGACTTTATAGCAGGAATGATCAAACGCAAAAAAATACGAGAACTACTTGGCTTTAACGACCTTTGGCTGGCGCTGATCGGTGTACCGGTCATCTCTTTTATATTTCCCATTCTCTTTTTCAAGGCTACCGTTGCTCAGGGTTTTATTGCTTATCTGCCCAAATGGGGGATCTCATTTTTATACACCATTATGTACTGGGTCAGCGTT
>JAGQXH010001114.1 GCA_020436695.1 Lewinella sp.
GGATTTCCACGGTTGGAAACCGATGCTGACAGTGGAAAGTCGCCTCAGCGACTAGAGATGTCTACGGTTGGAAACCGATGCTGACAGTGAAAAGTCGCCTCAGCGACTACAGATTAAGTGCCTGAGGGCACTTCTCGCTGTCAGGGCCGGGTTTCCAACCCGTGCTGTTGACATGTGTCGATTTCTACGGTTGGAAACCGATGCTTCCGCCGGAATCAACTGACCGAATTTTGGAGGAGGAGCGATGTTTTTCAGTGGCGAACAGTCACAGCCTGGCACCGTCTATCTGGTCGGCGCGGGGCCCGGTGATCCGGAACTGATCACGATGAAGGCGCTGCGCGTCCTGCGCCGGGCGGACGTGGTGCTCTACGACGCATTGGCCAATCCCGCGCTGTTGGACGAGACGGGCCTCTTCACCGAGCGCATCGACGTGGGCAAGCGCGCCGGCGCCCACGCCATGGCCCAGGCCGACGTCAACGCGCTGCTGCTGGCCAAGGCGCGCACCCACGCCACCGTGGTGCGTTTGAAGGGCGGCGATCCGTTCGTC
>JAGQXH010001115.1 GCA_020436695.1 Lewinella sp.
CTGCCAGCGCTTCATCGTCGATCGCGCGCACCTGCGCGCGGTACTGCAGAATAGTTCTAGCGCGGGTCGCATGCCAAACGCTGGGAACTTGCTGCAACTGCGCCAGGTCCAAATCGCTGAGCGTGCTCAGGTCATCGTAGCGATGCGGAAAACTGGCTGCGGCAGATTGCTTCGGTGAAAGTCGAAAGACTCGACCGGTTTCCTTATTGAGAACTTCTTTTCCGCAAATGTCCGCATCGTGCCAGTCCAGTACATACAGATCACCATCGCGTCCGACCTCCAAGCTGAAGCCGATCCACTGGGCATTGTTGGCGAGCATGAAGTCGTCGCCATGCCGTCCAAGGAAACCACTCCCGCTGGGCTCCAATAGGTCTGTTAGAACTGCATGTTCATGGATATTCGCCATGAAGATCCGCCCCTGGGATTTAGGTGGAAATGCGTCGGACTGGTACACGCGTGCTCCACCGTGTGCCGATTGGTGCCGATGGTCGGCGATGGTGGTGATATCGCTGTAGACATAGGGATTAAAGTGGCTGCCACCCTGGCG
>JAGQXH010001116.1 GCA_020436695.1 Lewinella sp.
AACGAAGCGCTGCCGGATGGAGGCCTGCTGGATGATCTCCAACTGGCTGATCTCCTTGAAGGTCTTGAAGACCGCCCGCTCGTGGTCCGACAACTGGTGCATGTGCGCCACGCTGCCCTGGTTCAGCATGATGCCGCGCCAGGTCTCCTCGTTGTCCAGGCCCTTTTCCTCCAGCAAGGCCTTCAGGTATTTGTTCTTGCGGATGAAGTTGCCCTTGGAAAGGCCCGCCTTGAAGTAGTTGCTGCTGTACGGCTCGATGCCGGGCGAGGCCTGCCCCAGGATGGCCGAGGAAGAGGTGGTGGGCGCGATGGCCATCACGGTGGCGTTGCGGCGGCCATAGCCCTTCAGGAGCTCCGGCTCGCCATAGATCTCCGCCAGCTCGCGGGTGGCCTGGTCGGCCTGTTCGCGCATGTGCTCGAAGATGGCCCGGGTGTGCTGCTTGGCCCCCAGGCTTTCGAAAGGGATCATGTTGCGCTGCAGGAAGGAGTGCCAGCCCATGGCGCCCAGGCCCACGGCGCGGTGGCGCCGGGCGAAGTTGTTGGCGTT
>JAGQXH010001117.1 GCA_020436695.1 Lewinella sp.
TTGCTCCTAGCACCGGAGTGGCGGTCAGTCCCTTGATGTCGGCTTCGCTGTAAATTTTGTCATCGAGCATTTCCTTTAGAAAAATTAACCCAACTGGCAGAGAAAAGCCGAGCATTAGAAATATTACATAGATTTGAATGGGCTTTGGCGAAATCGGCGCAGGACTGGCTATTGCCGGGTCGATTACCCGTGCATTCGGCACTGTAATCGCCGCCGAGAGCGCGGTTTCCTCCTTCTTCTGCAATAAAAACAGGTAAAGTGCTTCTTTAATATTCTGCTGCCGCTTAATTTCCAGTAGTTCCCGTTCCTGCCGAGGCACCTGATCGATGCGTTGTTGCAGCTGGCTGAGCTTTTGCTGCGTCTCCCGGACCGACAGTTGCAGGTTTTGTCGTAGCGCCCGCACACTTTGTACAATATTCTGCCGCATACCTGCGAGTTGTTGGTTGAGACTCAGCAATTGCGGATTGCCCGCTCCGGCGGAGCGCTTGAGGCGCTCGCGGTCTAGCAGCAGCCCATTGTAGGTGGTAATTTGCTGGTCGAGCCCG
>JAGQXH010001118.1 GCA_020436695.1 Lewinella sp.
TGGGAAAGAAGTTGTATTGCGGAAATCTGAGCTATAACGTCTCAAGCTCCGATTTGGAACAATTGTTTTCGCAGTTCGGGACGGTTGAGAGCGCGCAAGTGATCACAGACCGAGACACCGGTCGAAGCAAAGGCTTCGGCTTTGTCGAGATGTCGAACGACGCCGAGGCTCAAGCAGCCATCAGCGGACTCAATGAACAAGAACATGACGGTCGAGCACTCACCGTCAATGAGGCCAAACCTCGCGAAAATCGCGGTGGTGGCGGCGGCGGTCGCGGCGGCTACGGCGGCGGCGGTGGTGGTGGCCGCAGCGGTGGCGGTGGTGGTTATGGCGGCGGCGGTGGCGGTGGTGGACGCGGCGGCGACCGAGGACGACGCTACTAAGACGATCTCGAACCAGCAAGTGCTCTCCTCGGCGGATCGTCACTTAGACCGTAGGCTTGTAAAGGCACATGGGCCGAAACGAATCGCTTGAGGAGCGGCATGCGCATTGCCGGACTATCACATCAACCCTGAAAGATAACCTTGGCAAAAAATCAAAACACC
>JAGQXH010001119.1 GCA_020436695.1 Lewinella sp.
CAGCATTTATACATGTGCAATTGCACAATAGGTGCATTTATACAGTGTGTAAGCATCCCCGATAACGCCCCTGACCAGTGCTTATGCCCTTCACACTCCCTTTTGCACAAGTGTGCATCTTGTGTATAACCTTGTGGGTAATTGCACGGTGTGTTATAGCGTGTATCCACAAGGCCGAATCGTGGCCTTAATTCACAGTCAATTTTAACCAAAAGGAGGAGCGAAAGCTTTTCAAAAGCCCAAAATGAAAAAACCGCAGTTGGCGCTGCGGTTCTTCGTAAACAAGCGATGCTTATTCATATCCAATGAGTAGATAGTACCGCTTGATGATTCGGAATGCAAGGGAAATTCGATTCTTGCAATAGGTTTTTGCACCCTGAATCAAGCGCATAGAAAAGCAGCTATCAATGCCATGCAGCCGTATTATCCGAAACTAAAAAGACCAAATACAGGGCCGTTCAAAACATGCCAATCTTTTCATTCATTTGCCTCATCTCAAGTTTTGATGGCATATAAACCTTTCTTCGTTGATGCTGATGATT
>JAGQXH010000111.1 GCA_020436695.1 Lewinella sp.
AAAATCATGGGTAAATGCGCTTCGAATATTCTCCATCATTACCATACCCACATTGTCACCATATTCGGGCAGGTCAGGATATTTCATTTCTGCGTAACGTAAGGTAATAAGCTGTCCTTTCGGGCCGTTGGGCAACTGTATTCGGGGAAAACCCACCATATTCTGCCCCATATCGTATACGAATACACCGGGACGAACTTCTTCTACCGATCGGGCCGTCAAGGTCTTAACGATGCTTGCATTCCTGCCGATCTGAGCAATGATCTGCTGGTCATCATAGTTGAACTCGGTAATCTGTCCATTCCTGCCGGAAAAAGCCCCCATATAGGCATTGCCTTCCAGAGGAACTGCTACGGCCTCGGTCCATCCTTTATCATTATAAGTAGCCAGGCTCCATCCCTGTATGGCCTGTTCTTTTGTGGCATCATAAAACTCTCCCTGAAAGAAGCTGCCGTAGCGGATCGGCCCGTCGTTGAAGTATTTCCAATGCTGCGGGTTGGAAGTGATCACCTGGGTGTTACCGTCCTCGTATGTGATCACCAGTTTACACAGCAATGACTGGCGATCTCCGAAATAGTTCCAGTTAGCTCCCTCATAGGTAATATTTCCACTCCACCAGCCTTCACTCAGCCAGGCTCCCAGGGCCTGTTCCTGTCCGGGAGTAATGCGGTTTGTTACATCATAGGTCTGGTACATATGGTGCTTGTTGTACTGGGTCAGGCCGGGGTTGAAATAATCCTTACCTACCCGCTCACCGTTCAGGTACATTTCGTAAATACCACGAGCCGTTACGTAAAGGCGAGCTTTCTTTACTGCCTTGTTGTGAGTAGCAAACTCCGTACGCAGCATCGGTGCAGCATTACGGCTGGGATCTCTCAGGATCAGCCTACCGTTTTCACCTCCATCGATCACGTAGTCATTTTCCGAAACGGCAACCCCCTGGATGTCGGAGAACAGACCGTCCGTGGAATTGGCGTGATCCCGGTAAATAGGATTGGATGGGAAACGGGCGTGTTTGATCGTTATATCTGAAAAGCGGGCTTTTTGTCCGGCCGGTACCCGGAAGCCGATATCGTCCAGGATCGGAAAGTTGATGTAATCATGACCTCTACCTACCGGATTAAGATTCAGTCCTCTGGCCGCAAAACCATTGCTGGTCTTATCATCCGGGGAGATCTTGTTCTTTGCTTCCCTTCCATTCAGATAGATGTGGAAAATACCGAAGATGCAATCCACATAAAACCGGTGCCGGTTATATTTATTGAGTTGGTTAATCAGTTCCGGAGAGATCTCGGCGCTGACCAGGGGCTTATCAGCCCGATCACCGGGAGCATACCCCACGCGATAAATATTGAAGCGGGCCCGGCCGTCTTCTTTTTCCAGGCCGGTAATATCCAGTTCAAGCGCAATGTAACTTTCATCTTTACCTACTTCCACGCCCTGCAGGTTAAGGTCTTTATCCATTAGACGCCGGTCATTACCTCCGATCAGGAAAGCGGCACGGTTAGCTTTGGAAACGGGGTCGATTGCCAGCTCGTATTCCAGCTTGTATACCCCCAACGCATGAGCGTATAATACCTGATCTTCGTCTGAACCTCCGATCCAGGTGGCACCGCTCCAGGCTGACAAATTCGGGTCGGGATCCATCAGACCGGTCTCGAACCAGGATTCGGCACTCACAGTTTGTAGATCCTGATCCCAGACCGTCACCTGCCAGGTATAGCGAGTGGTTGGTTGTAAAGAGGTACCGTTATATTCAATACCCAATGAAATATTGGAAGTATTTTTTCCGGAATCCCATACCTCACTTCCGGTCTCGTCCCGAACGACGATCTGATAGGCGGTCTGGGTGTAGCCTCTACCAGCATCTTCCGCCACCATCTGCCAGCTGAATTGCGGTTTTTCTTCATCTATTCCTAAAGGAGTAGTCTGATAATCTACCTGTAACCTGTCCAGGCTGACCCTGGCATACATGCCGGTGTAAAAAGTGGTAAGTAGTGAGAAAAAGAGAATAGCCTTCTTCAGGTATAGTTGTTGGTTCTTCATGTTTATTGCTCTTGCTTTCAGGCAACACAAGGTAAGGAAAGTACGGGTATGGTCCATTCCGAACTGTTCTGGAAATCCAAAAAACAGGAGCCGCACGAATCAAATGATGTGGTGCGGCTCCGGTAAGGATAACGAGAAAAATGATAATATGATGAAACTAAACCTGCAAACTATTAGGATCACGCATTCAAGGTGATCGTATGGGTCAGGGTATAACCATCCGTAGTATTTCCGCTGATGGTGCACATGTTGCCATCCAGGCTATCCGCAAAGATATTGTCCTGGGCATTGGAGGTATCGTAAATGCCATTGTAGTTATCGGTAGCGTAGACCGTTTGCGAAATATCCTCCGGAAAAGCGATTTGGGTGACCATGAGGGAGTTCTCGTTGGTATCCAGTACTTCCACGTGAATGTGCGGCGCCCTTCCCTGATACCAGCCGGGATAAATACTGATGAAGGAAGCCTGTCCATTGGCATCGGTGGTCTGACGACCTCGGAGGAAATGGACATTGGTATAATTGGTCTGCTGCATTTGAGTACCGCCATATTCGGAATAGTTACCGTCGCTGTCGCAATGCCAGACATCTACATAAACACCTTCCAGCGCTGCGCATTACTGATATCCTGCACCGTGATCGTGATCAACAACGCAACGCCCAGGCGATCGGAAACAATATTGGCTCTTACAAGATCCGCCGGAGTTTTGATCGGGAACGGCCCTGCGGTTTCGGAAGGTGACAGCTCACAGCTACCGTCGCCGCCGGTGTTAGGGGTAACATCATCTTCTTTAGTACAACTGGACACTACCGTAGGTAAAGCTACAATAGTTCCCAATCCGGCCAGGCCTCTCTTTAAAAACTCTTTTCTTTGCATCTTCATTTGATTTTTTGGGTACGAAATTTCCTGCAAGTTAAAGGCATCAGGAATGGGCTGCCGGGGATTGTGGTGAATGATGGGATTGTTGTGGTGAAGGAAGGTTGACCGGCCTGGACGCCTCTACTTCTCAAACTGGCTATAAAAATCAGCCTCATACGTTCCTCCCAGGGGGATCTCCGTCTCACCGATATAAATGATCTTATTGCGCACAAAGTCCACCCGGGCAAAAGGAACGATAAAGGAGCGGTGGACCCGGGCAAAAGACTGTTCCGGGAGTTTTTCCATCATTTCCTTTAACGTCATACGTACCACCAGGGTATCCGCATCTTCGCGATGGATCTTCAGGTAATTGTCCAGCCCTTCGATGTAGAGGATATTCGCGGGCCAGACCCGCACCATACCGTAATTGGCTTTCAACATCAGCGGCGGCAGATCGGTATAATGCCCATGGCGTGCCTGATGCAATTCGCCGGCCTTTTCTATGGCCTGTATAAATCGTTTGTAAGTAAAGGGCTTCAGCAGATAGTCTACTGCATTGAGATTGTAGCTTTCCACTGCATATTCCGTATAGGAAGTGGTGAAGATCACCATGAGATCATCGGGAATAGCGCGGGTGAATTCAATCCCCGTCATTGCCGGCATACGAATATCCAGAAAGAGGATATCCACCGGATGCTCTTCCAGAAAGCGGCGGGCCGCGCCGGTTTGAGTAAAAGTAGCTTTCAAATCCAATATTCCCGACCTTCCGGCGAAGGTCTCGATCACTTCCAGGGCCGGTCTTTCATCATCAAGGGCAATGGCCGTTAGCATGAGGTTTACATTGAGATGGTTAATTCGACGGTATAATCTGTGGCTGTATCCGAAATGGACAGAGTATGTTGTTCGGGGTATAACAATTTCAATCTTTTGCGGGCATTCTTCATTCCGATGCCGGCTTCGGAGTTCGGGTCATCGACGTGAACTTTTTTGTTGTACACCAATAGTCGGACCTGAGTTTCGGTAATATCGATCCGGATATCGATCACCGATTCCTCCTCTGGATTGACGCCATGCTTAAAGGCATTCTCAATAAAACTGAAGAGGATCAGAGGCACGATCTGATGTTCGTTCGCTTCCCCCTGTACTTGCAGCGAGATGGCCACGCTATCGCGCAAACGGGATTCCTGCAGATCGATATAATTGCGAATATAAGCCAGTTCTTTCTCCAGCGGTACCTCATGGTGCTGCGCATCCCGGATGACGTAGCGCAGGAACTCACTCAACTGCACTACCGCATCAGCCGTCTTATCATTTTTCCGGATGGCTAGTGCATAGATGCTATTGAGTGTATTGAACAGAAAATGCGGATGGATCTGTGCTTTCAAATGCGCCAGTTCCGATTCCAGCCGCTGTTGTTCCACATCCCGCAGGCGACTTTGAGTCAGGTAAGAAATAGAAAATAGTACACTGACAATAAATAATAATACCACATGACTCAACTCCATGACAATAGGAGGTTTTGTCGGGATGGGCATGCCATCACTCATAGGCGACATTGGTGGCGGCATTGGATGCTGACTACTGGATGGTGGAAGAAAAGTTGCGAATTGATCCGGCAAGTTAGGCAGAAAAAGTACTATGGCCAGCCCTAAAACAACTATACCCCAATAGAGCCACCTTTTGTGTTTCAGGTAGAACCCGGGCACCAACCAAAAATGATTAGCGTAAGTAAAAGCGATCAGTAAAAGCCAGGAAAATAGGTTTTTCAACTCGACGGGACTTTTCCATAATTGATCGAATTGAACCGCCTTTTTTAAAGATAGCAGATAAGGCAGGAACAATACAACCAACCACCCCACAACATGCAGGATGTAAGTTAACAATGGTCCTTTAGTTCGAGTGTTGGCAAACATTATCCAAATTTACGGACCTGCCGCGGGATTTCCGGCAGAATGTGGTGAAGCGTGCAAAATCAGTGGTGTTCTGTTTTGAGACGAGGTGATTGGGAGACTTGGGGGACAAGAGAGTAGGCAACCTTCATTTACCGTTCACCGTAAGCCGTATACCGTTTTCCGTCTATTCTAACGGCCACAACTGAGGCTGCGTCTTGAAGCGTTCCCGCAAAGCCTTTATGGTGTCTACGAAGTTCTTGGAGGTCATGAAAGGATCTCCCCCAATCCCCCACCCTTGTGTGGAGATCGGTCCGGTGTAACCGAATGTATAGATCTTAGCCAGTAACCAGGCCATATCGATCTCCCCCTGATCGAAGCGCACAGCAGGAAAGTTATTTCCGTTGAACCGGCCGTTGGTCAGCACCACATAATTCAGGTGCTTCATCATCGGCAGAGCGAGCGCTTCATCCAACTCCACCGAATTCCGGTTGGCGTACCAGTGGTGAGAGCAGAAAGCGGGGCCGATGTGCGTTGCTTTCGCCCCCTCGAGGATCTTTGCCTGCGACTGCGGCGTATCGCAGATCCAATGGGTATGCGGATAGAGGGCCCCTCGTATCTGGTGGCTTGCACAGGCCCGATCGAAGGCGGAAATGATCTTATAGGCTCTTTCCCAGTGCCGGTCCTCTGCCCTGGCCGATCCACTTTCCTGTATGGTAGGACCTCGAAGTTCGGCATTACCACTCAATGAGAGCGATATATATTCGATCGGCGTTTTGGCGCAGGCAGCCACGAGTTCTTCAATTATAGCAATATCTTCATCCAGCCGTCCGGCATTATTATCGATCACAGCCTGAGTAGTCCAGTGCATCCCCCATACATCAAAACCGGCCGCAGGCATCAGGTCCATTACCTCGTTCCAGGCATCCGAACCGGGCGCAACGGTAACCAGTTCAAAACCGTCGAAACCGGCAGCACGAGCTGCGGCAAATTTGGCCTTCCAGGAATAGGTCCGGCGATTACCGACGTGAAAGTTGTCGAACAGCACCAGCGGATTATTAGGAAGTACACTCGATGGTTCGATAAGCCTTGCTTGTTCTGCGGATTGCAATTCAGAAAAGGAAGAGGCCGTCAGTGCTTCGGTACCGAGCCCAAGGCCGGCCAACAGACCGGAAGTCTTCTTAAGAAAAGAGCGGCGGTTATTATATTGCATTTTGTCTATTTTCGAGAAAGATCCTGAAATATTAGGTAAGCTGATTATCGATACAAAAATAAAAAGGAGACGGAGAAGAGTTTACCGGGGTGTCCTGGCTCAACCGGCAAAGAACGAGCTGATGAGCAGGCAGAATGCCAGGTCGGAATGTTCCTGGAGATACACTTTTACGAGGCGGGTGCCTTTCTGCAGGTGATTTTGAACTGTGTTAGTAGATATGTGCAACTCTTCTGCGATCTGATTCAGCGACAGACCATCGAGATAACGAAGCCGGAATACCTGACGGCATTTAGGTGGAAGCTGATCAATAGCCTGACCGGCAAGTTTTATACCCTCCCGCAGGTAGATCTCTTCTTCAATGGTATTGGAAGTCTGGGCAAGATAGGTTTCAACAAAGTGTTTACGCAGATCAGCATTTCGGGCTACCTGCCGAAGATAACTCAGACAAAAGTCCCTGGCGATCTTGAACAACAGTCCCTCCAGGCCGGTATCGCTTCGCAACTGCGCTCTTTTTTCCCACAACTTGACAAAGACATCAGAGGAGATCTCTTCGGCCACCTCCCGGCTGCGTACAAATTTGAAACAATAGTGATAAACTCTTGACAAGTACAAGCTGTGGAAGTATACAAAGCTGGCCTTATTGCCTTCGGTTAGCCTTTGCAGATGTATGCGTTCCTTCAAGTCCATCTAGTATTGTTTTCAGTGCTTATTCGCTACTTTTTTCAAAGTCAACTGCACTGCCTTTCAGATTGCGCGGCAATGCTATAAACCTCTGAGAACAAGTTGAAAGTAGCATTACTATTTTTCACCAATAGCACATAAAATTTTGCAAATCACATTCAAACTTAGATTTTTTTTTCAAAAAAAGTATAATCCGAGTAGTATATTTTAAGATTTCGTGCGGATAGCTTTATGAGACAAAACGAAAAACCACTAAAAACGAAACATGACGGAAAAAGAACGACTAATTGAAAAGCTCTATCACGGCCAGTGTTCCAAAGCAGAACTCGAGGCGTTACTTGACCATCTGTTAGAGCACCCCAGCGAAGCCGATACTGCCGTCATGGAACAGCTGTGGATACAAATGGAAGCCTTCCCTGAACTGGAAACTTCAAATGCCACCGCTATTTTGGAAAGAACGTTGAGCAAGATCGAAGAAAAGGATAAACAGGCCAGGTTTCGGAAAAATTCGGCGAAAGCCGGACGCAAACAACTCTTTACCCGACTAAGCGTCGCCGCTACCCTATTGCTCCTGATCAGTGTTGCCATCTGGTTCTGGCAACGTTCCCCGGGGATGATCGAAGTGAAAACGGCCTACGGCGAACAGAAAATGTTAGAGCTTCCCGACCACTCCCAGGTTAAGTTGAATGCCAATTCCAGCATCAGCTTTCACCAACAATGGGACGAAGAGGAAGACCGGCAGGTATGGCTCGAAGGAGAAGCTTATTTCGAAGTACGCAAAAACCCCGAACGGGCCCAAAAGTTTCAGGTGATCACCCGTGATCTTACCGTGGAGGTACTGGGTACCGTCTTCAATGTCAATACCCGTGACGAATCCACAATGGTCTTCCTCGAAGAAGGTCGCGTAAATGTGGAACTCCAGGAAACCCACGAGGATATACCGATGGTACCAGGTGAATTGGTGACCTATACCCGGGAAACCCGTCAGCCCCAGAAAAGGAAAGTTGAGACCGAAGCTCCGGCCTCCTGGAAAGACGGCACGATCCTGCTCGAGGATGCCAGCTTACGTACGATCGTAGAAAAAATGGAAGAGATCTACGGCCTCACCACTCAGGTGGACAATCAAACCCTACTGGACCAAACGTTTAACTTCCCCATGCCGGTCAACAATCTTGATACCGCCATACTACTACTTCAGGAATCTACAGGCCTGGAAATAGAAAGAATGGAAAACGGATTAGCGATACGGTAAAACGCAGAACGGTTCACGGTAGACGGCAAACAGATCACTTTTTCCGATCCGATAACTGTCCACCGTGAACCGTAAACAAAATACCGGAAGTACCAATGTTGGCATTTCCGGTGGAATTAAACTTTGCTAAAACACAAATGTATGAAATTTTGCCAACAAGCATTTCGCTCCGGGGCGATGGTGCTCCTATGCTGCACATTGATAGGGCAGTCGATCTTCGCTCGTGGTGCCACTGACGATCTTCAACCCAGGCTATTGGTAGAAGTCCTGGAAGAAATGAGTGAACATTACCAGGTATTTTTCTCCTATAACACCAAGTTGATCCAGGACATTGAAGTGGAATTCCACTTCAAAACCGGAGAAAGTCTGGATCATGCAATTGATCGGCTGCTTACCAAGGTTGGCCTGAGCTATAAATCCATCGGTGAGAAATATTACGTTATTCATCCCCAAACTAAACAGGGTAAACGGGGAGCCCTAAAACTGGAACGCAAGATCGAGCAGATCCGCAAACTGGAAAATAAAGAAAACCTCAGCCTGCAATCCCAAAAAAGTAACCGTTATGACCAGTTGCGCTCCGTGGCAGCCAATGCCATCCAGCTAAAGGCACGCTATCCTGTAAGCGGCACCGTAACCAGCGAAGAAGGCGACCCCCTTATTGGCGTTAACATACAGATAAAAGGCACTTCCCGCGGTACCATCACTGACCTGGACGGCAAATACACTATTGATCTGTCCAACGGAGAAGACGTTCTGATCTTTTCCTATACCGGCTTTCAGCGTCAGGAGGTCACGGTGGGCAATATGACCACACTCGACGTGATCATGCTCGCCGACAATACCGTGCTGGATGAAGTAGTGGTAGTTGGCTATGGTTCACAAAAGAAATCTACACTGGTCGGTTCTGTAGCTCAGATCACCGCCGACGATATCAATGAACGTCCGGTTACACAGCTTCGTCAGGCCCTGACCGGTCAAATGCCGGGGGTCACCGTCATCCAACGCTCGGGTCAGCCAGGTGCCCAGGGTGGCTCCATTCAGGTGAGGGGGCTTAATTCCGTGCAGTCAGACAACTCTCCTCTGATCCTGGTGGATGGGATTCCTACACCTAATTTTAATGACATTGATCCGAATGCCATTGAAAGTATTTCCGTCCTGAAAGATGCTTCTACCGCCGCCATCTATGGATCACGGGCAGCCAACGGGGTAATCCTGATCACTACCAAAACAGCCAAAGCAGATAACATCCAGGTGAGCTACAACGGCTATTACGGCTTCCAAACCGCTACCGGCTATCCGCAATATGTGGATTCCTGGGAATACGCTGAACTGTTGAACGAAGCCAACACCAATGATGGGCTGTCACCCGCTTACACCGCCGATGAGATCGCGCTTTTCCGGAACGGCAGCGACCCCGATAATTATCCGAACAGCAAGTTTGCCGACGAGGTACTCAAGGATCGCGCCGGGCAGACCGGACACAACATCACCATTGCCAATCGAAGTGGCAAATCTAGCTATCTACTTTCGCTGGGTTATATGTTCCAGGACGGTATCATTGCGGAGAACAACTATGATCGC
The DNA here is from genome assembly GCA_020436695.1 of Lewinella sp. Classification (GTDB taxonomy): domain Bacteria; phylum Bacteroidota; class Bacteroidia; order Chitinophagales; family Saprospiraceae; genus Flavilitoribacter. Next base: position 9,519 of record JAGQXH010000111.1, read on the forward strand.
TACAATGCCCGTCTGAATGTGGTATCTGATATTTCCGAACGGCTGAAACTCACTACCCGCCTTTCGGGCAAGGTTATTAACGACGAACAGCCTTCCGGTCCGGCTACCCTGGGCAACGCGGGCAGCATGCTGGGCATTATCGGTCAGGCAGTGCGCTATCCGGCCATTTATCCCATCCGTTTGTCCAACGGCGACTGGGGCGGTGGTTTTGAGCAGAGCGGCACACCGGTCTCCTTCCTGGCCAGCGAGTCTTTTTACACAGGTAACAGCCTGGATCTGGGGGCCAATTTCCAGCTCGACTGGACGGTGATCCCACACCTGAAGTTCTCCCTGATCGGCGGCTATACGTATCTGGATGGTAAGAATCAGCGCTTTTCCGCCACCCAGCAGATCACCTCAACTAACATCCTCGGCCCAGCTTCTCTGGATGTGACCAATTACAATGAAAAGTACCAGACGCTGCAACAACTGCTGGAATACAATCAGATCTTCGGCGATCACGAGATCACGGCACTCGTAGGCCATACTTTTGAAAACTCCTATTACGAAGCGGTTTCCGCTTCCCGTATCGGATTTCCAGACAACAAGATCACCCAGTTGAATGCCGGATCGGCCGACGGGCAGTCCAATTCCGGAACCGCACGAGAGTGGGCCATCGATTCCTATCTCGGCCGTTTGCGTTACAGCTTCAAGAACAAATACCTGCTGGAAGGCGTAGTCCGCTACGACGGTTCTTCCCGTTTCCCGGCAGCCAACAAATACGCGCTCTTTCCCTCTTTTGCCGCCGGCTGGCGTATCTCAGAAGAAAGTTTTCTGCAAAATGCCGAATGGTTGGAAGAATTCAAGCTGAAAGCCTCCTGGGGGCAGGTGGGTGCACAGGCGCTTTCCGGCGCGGCGGGTTATTATCCGTATCAAGACCTGATCTACACCGGCTACAATTATCCATTCGGCAACAGCATTCATACCGGTGTGGCCGCTACGACCCTCAACGACCCGAATCTTTCCTGGGAAACCACGGAGATCTTTGATTTCGGATTTGAGGCGAGTCTGTTCAAAAATGCCGTGACCCTCAGCGCTACTTATTTCAACAAGGAAACCTTTGACCTGTTGCTTTCACCGAGTAGCAGCATTTCTTCTGTCCTCGGCTTCGGCGTCGGCCCCCAAAACACCGGTACGTCCCGCAATACCGGTCTGGAACTGATCGTGGGCTATCAGAAAGGTGGAGAGAAATTCCGATTCGGCATTACTACCAATCTGACCATACTGGACAATCAGATGCTTGATCTGGGAGTAGCCAATATTGAACAACCGAACGGCCTGATCGGTGACGGTACCCGCTTCATTGGTTATCCCATCAATATCTATTATGGCCTGGTGGCCGACGGCCTCTTTGTGGACGAGCAGGATATTGAGGCTTACGCCGACCAGTCGGCCGTCAACCCGAATGCAGTTCCCGGAGATATTCGCTATAAAGACATCAGTGGTCCGGACGGGGTACCCGACGGCATAGTAAACCTGACCTATGACCGGACGATCCTCGGAAGCACCATCCCCGAATTGAGTTATGGTATTAATCTGAGTGTGGGATATGGTGGTCTGAATCTGAGTGCGCTTTTACAGGGTGTAGGCGGCGTGAGCGGCCGACTGGATAATGCGGCCGGTCTGGCTTTCGTTAACCAGGGCGGTATTCAGCGCTGGCAGGCTGACGAGCGCTGGTCTCCGGCCAATCCGAACCCAAATGCCGCATATCCACGTCTGGAGATCATTCCCAATGGCGGTACACCCAACTCACTGCTTTCTTCTTTCTGGGTATTGGATGCTTCGTATCTGAAACTGCGCAATGTTCGCCTTAGCTACGAAGTGCCGAGATCACTGGTGGAAGAACTTGGGCTAGGCCGTGTGCAGCTCATGTTGAGCGGGGAAAACCTGCTGGCCTTCCACGGCTACCGGGAAGGCTGGGATCCGGAGATCAACGCCAGTTTGAACTACTACCCGATCCTGGCCAACTACACTTTTGGAATTAATGTCAATTTTTAGATACCGGTTTCGAGATTTTTTATCACCAATTTCTCTGCTGTTCATCACAGTTTAAAAAACCTAAAGTACGTTTCACCATGATGCATTTATTTCAAGCCTATCTAAAACCGGTACTTTTTGCCGTACTCGTAATGAGTATTCCCATCTCCTGTTCTAACCGACTGGAGCTGGCCCCCCTGGATTCCTTTTCGAGCGAAGAATTCTGGACGAGTGAGTCCAATGCCCTGCTCGCCCTGGCGGGCGTATACAAAGGCAGTATCGGAACAGGAGTTCAGGGGGCTAACGGCGTTGACTGGTGGAGTTATTCGGCATTGGTCTTTCTGGAATTTGCGACTGACAATGCCTACGATCGCCGAGGGGATAATGCCGGCTGGAACCGCCTTAGCAACGGCACCATGAACTCGACCAATGTGGCTTCGGTACGCCTGGCCTGGCAGTGGTCATACCGGCGTATTGCCCGTTGTAATTACTTCATCGAAAATGTGGATCAGGTGCCCGGTGACGCAGCGAACATCGCGCGCATGAGGGCGGAAGCCAGATTCATCCGGGCAACGCAATACTATTACCTGTCACAATCTTTCGGTTCAGTACCGCTGGTTACGCAAACACTGGAACTCGATGAGGCCAACACAGTGACCAAAACACAGGAAGCTGATATCATTCAGTTCGTGATCGACGAATTGACCGCCGTGGTCAGCGACCTGCCACAGGACGGCGAAATACCTGATAGCGAATACGGCCGGGCCTCCAAGCAGGCGGCACTGGCTTTCCTGGGCCGGATGCAACTGGCGGACCATCGCTTCGCCGCTGCCGCTGCCACTTACAAGCAGATCATCGACTATGGCGATCACGATATTCATCCGGATTATGCCGGCCTTTTCAACGGCATGGCGGAAAATACGGCTGAGAATATCTTTACAAATGTACACACGGCAGACATAGCCGGTGGTGCTACCAACGGTATATTGCAACATACTCTTCCGGCCATCAAGGGCGGTTGGCATATCGTCAATCCGCTGGGGGACCTGGTAGAAAGTTATGATTTTAACGACGGTACGCCCTTCAGTTTTGACGATCCGCGCTTCGATCCAAAGGATTTTGCCGCCAACCGTGATCCGCGACTGGATTACAATGTCTATGGTGACAACTCTTCTTTTGCCGGTCTGACGATCGTTACACATCCGGATAGTACCAATTCCATTGACCGTTTAACGACCAACCGGCAGGCTACTCGAACCGGTTTCGGTATGCGCAAGTTCATGGATGAGACCTTCAGTGGGGATGTCAGTAACTCCGGTGGCGATCTACCCATCATTCGTTACGCCGAAGTGTTGTTGAGCTATCTGGAGGCCAAGCTGGAAGCCGGTGATGATATAGATCAGGAACTGCTGGACGCTACCATCAACAAAGTTCGGACCCGCCCGTCGGTGAACATGCCACCGATCACCGAAACCAATGCGGATGCCTTGCGTCCGATCCTGCGCCGGGAAAGAAGGAACGAACTGGCTTTTGAGGGTATCCGCTACTGGGACCTCAAACGTTGGGGCGTCATGGCCGAGGTATTGAACGGTCGCTTTTTCGGTCATTCTTTCCCGGATGCCCAAAATCTGCGTAAAGACGGTGACTATGTTGATCCTTATAATCGTTGGTTTGTGACGAAGAAAAACTTCCGCGAGGGGATAGATGAGCACTGGTTTGTACCGCAGGCGGAGATCGATATCAATCCACGGCTTGGGGAGTGATGTTGATGTTTTGATGTTGTAATGCTGTGATCCCGATACTCCGTGTACGGGGCCAGTTGCTGTAGTGATTACAAGATATTTTAGGGGTTGATCCATTCTAATGGGCATTTTCTAAATAACTGATTAATATGCAAAGATCCATATTCGCCTTACTTATTCTATCATTATTGATCGGGTGCAAAAGTGCGCCGGAGACCGCACCCGAAGACATGGAGCCGCTGCTGATCGCTCCCTTCGATGATGTGGATACCCTGGCGATCAACGATTGGTGGAATCGCGGAGATAATCCCATCATTGATCTGAAAGTACCGAGAGACCAGGTAGTTGCCTTTGGCATCTATACCCTGTCGAATGATATCCTCAAGCTTTCGGCTCAACTCTACCCATTGTACCCGAACGAAACACGGGAGGTCCGTCTTGAGATCAAAGACGGTGACGAATGGAAAGAGATACAGACCCAAACGGTGAATGACCTGGGTTGGTCTGCCCTTTTTCGGGTAGAGAGCTGGGATAATACACGCGATGTACCCTACCGCCTCCGGCACGGCGAATCAGCCAGTTTTGAAGGACTGATCCGTAAAGACCCGAAGGATAAGGAAGATATCGTGATCGCAGCCTTTTCCTGCAACAGTAACCGTGACAGAGGAGGGCGGCCCAATTACGTACGCAATGTCAATTTCCAGGATCCCGATCTGTTGTTCTTTGCCGGAGATCAGTCTTATGACCATACCGAACATACTGCTGCCTGGCTGAAATTCGGCCTACAATTCCGGGATATCTTCCGCAACCGCCCCTGCATCACCATTCCGGATGATCATGATATCGGCCAGGGGAACCTCTGGGGTGAAAGTGGCAAAAAGGCCAGCACTACGGCCGGTTCGGATGGCGGTTATTTCTATCATCCGGAATACGTAAAAATGGTAGAGCGTTGTCAGACGGCCCATCTGCCCGATCCCTACGATCCTACTCCCGTACAGCAGGGCATTGGCGTGTACTATACCAATCTAGTAGTCGGTGGAGTAGATTTCGCCATCATCGAAGACCGGAAATTCAAATCAGGTCCGGAAGGCAAGATCCCACAACAAGGTCCCCGCCCCGATCATGTAAGGGATCCGAATTATGATCCAAGCACTGTAGATGTCCCCGGTCTGGTATTGCTCGGTGATCGACAACTGGATTTCCTGGATAAATGGGGACAACAAACCGAAGGAGTAGCCATGAAGGCCGTGCTTTCGCAAACCGGATTTTGCGGCGGCGCCCATCTACACGGGAAAAAAGAAAATCGCCTGCACGCCGATATGGACTCTAACGGCTGGCCGCAGACCGGCCGCAACAAAGCGCTTAAGGCCATTAAGAAAGCTAATGCCGTACACATTGCGGGTGATCAGCATCTGGCGACTATTATCAAGCACGGTACCGATGAGTTTGATGACGGCCCCTGGGCCTTCGTGGTTCCTGCATTGGTAAACAACTACTATAGCCGCTGGTGGTGGCCGGTCGATGAAAAACCGGGAAAGAACAACAATGACCGACTACCCTGGACCGGTCAGTATCTGGACGGGTTTAACAATAAGATCACCATGCATGCCTACGTCAATCCGGAAGCGCCATCCAGCGGTGGCGGCTACGGCCTGATCCGCTTTCACAAACCTTCTAACGAAGTTACCTTTGAATGCTGGCCGCGAGATGTGGACGTGACTAAAGAGGATGCAGCGCAATTCCAGGGCTGGCCGATGACCGTTTCTTTAGACTAGCGCCCGTAAAACTAGGTTTTCGTATTTTTATAAAAAGTAGAGCCATCCCGAATTTCGGTCATTATAACTGAAATTCGGGATGGCTCTTGCTTTAAAAATATCTATCAACTTGGCTGACTTACGCAACAAGGGAAATGGTAATAGC
>JAGQXH010001120.1 GCA_020436695.1 Lewinella sp.
AACTGCCGGCGATGGTGTGTTCGCTAAAGATCTGGCTGCCATCATTCTCCCACCAGGTGATGGCATCGTCATCAAAAGCCGCGCCCAGCACATCCAGATCGCCATCGCCATCCACATCGGCGGCGGTGACCGATCTGGCCCTATTAAAGCCGCCGGCGATGGTCTGTTTGGTGAAGTTCTGACTGCCATCATTCTCCCACCAGGCGATCTCATCGTCATCCTTCGCCGCACCGAGCACATCCAGATCGCCATCGCCGTCCACATCCGCAGCAATGACTGAATTGGCCCCATCGAAGCTATCGTCAAGGGTGTGTTCGCTAAAGGTCTGGCTGCCGTCATTCTCCCACCAGGTGATGGCATCGGCACCGACAGCCGCGCCCAGCACATCCAGATCGCCATCGCCATCCACATCGGCGGCAGCGACCTCCCAAGCCCCATCGAAGCTGCCGGCGATAGTGTGTTCGGTAAAGGTCTGACTGCCGTCGTTCTCCCACCAGGTGATGTCATTGGCAAAATAAGAGGCGCTGAGGACATCCAGATCA
>JAGQXH010001121.1 GCA_020436695.1 Lewinella sp.
CTTACAAATTCAGTGGTAGTCATAATGAAGCGTGTTTTGGGTGAACAATTGAGCTATTTGCTTCAATATGATCCAATTCCGTGCCAAGTTTTTAAATTATTGAAAATCAATGATTTATACCCTATTTTTAAAATAGCTCATTGATCTTATTTCATCAAATTTCTTAAATATCAGGAAAAATTCCGCGCCGGTTCAGGCGTTGTGATAAGGCTCGTTCTTCAGGATGGTCATTGCGCGGTAGAGTTGTTCGAGGAAAAAGAGGCGGACCATCTGGTGGGAAAAAGTCATGCCGGAGAGGGAAAGCATCGAATTGGCCCGATCGTATAATGCCGGGGAAAAACCATATGCGCCGCCAACCACAAAAATCAGCCGCCTGGCCGTGCCTTGCAATTGACCGTCCAGCCATCCGGCGAACTGTTCGGAGCCGAATTGTTTTCCTTTTTCGTCGAGAAGGATCAGGCAATCCTCCGGTTTTAGCCTGGACAGCACCTGCTGGGATTCTTTTTCCTTCAATTGGGCCGGCGACAGGCTTTTGGCCTG
>JAGQXH010001122.1 GCA_020436695.1 Lewinella sp.
CGGCCACCGCCGCCCGTGCACGACGCCCCCACCTCGAACACGCATAGTGTGTTTTTTCCAACCGACGCGTTCTGGCAATCGGCGTTTGTGGAACACGCGGTGTTGGTAAGCGTTCCCGTGTTGCCGCCACCCGCGTCACCGGATCCGCCATCGAGAATCCCCTCCAACGAGCCGCCACCGTTGGTGCCGCATGCAAGGCAGAAGAGCAGGCCGCCGGCGCACGCTGAGCCGATGAGTCGTCCGAGCCCCTGTTTTCGAGTGTTCGCGCGTTGGTTCGCCTTCTTCACATGACCCTCCTGATCTCCATTTTCTGTGTTCGTCGGAATGCTTGCGCTCACACTATCCTCACGGGGGAGGCATTCGCCTCCCGGTCCCGCGGCGCTCGGGCACCGTCCATACGCGACGTATCCCGCCGGATCTCAATCCGTACCCGCATCGGCAACGCAAAACGAAGGACGCGTCGGACGCTTGCTCCACACGGCGCCACCTTGCAGACAATCTGAGTTTGCAACCGTCGTGCCGTCGCACCCACACG
>JAGQXH010001123.1 GCA_020436695.1 Lewinella sp.
TCTCCTCCATACCCAAATTTTTCGCGTGCGGGGCAATCTGATTGAACGCTCTGTAAATTGGCCAGAAAAGTTCGTTCGGTTGCTTCCTGTATCGAATGGATAAGATTGGAAGAACAGGAAAAACTGTTTTCGTTTGCCACGGTGGTGTTCAAAGTCAAACCTTCAATATCAGCCATTTCCGGCGCTTTATTTAACCCTGCAATTTCCATATAACGATAAGTATGAAATGTAAATTCGGGCTGGAACCATGCTTCAGTGTTGCTACCAATTACATAGGTATCTGTTTGCCAGGCAATATCCGGTGCTCCGGGGCCACCAACACCCGGCCTTTTTATCTGGCCGCAAACCGTTGTCATCGGATTGAGGGTTCCATCGGAGTAAACACGTTCTCCAAACCGAAAGACAACGGTATCTCCTGTTTCTCCTTTAATTTTAATTTTGTATGTGCCTGTAAAATTTACTCCCATGTCTGCTATATAAATCCCGGTTGAGGGCGAATAAATGTTTACCGGATGTATTCGTTGAGTAAT
>JAGQXH010001124.1 GCA_020436695.1 Lewinella sp.
TCAGCACATAGCCGTGGGCACCGTGTTTGAGCATTAACTTGATCAGGCTGGCTTCCCGGAGCATCGACAGGGCCAGAATCTTGATCCCCGGATGATCCCGTTGCAGGAGGCGACAGGTTTCCACGCCATTCAGTTCCGGCATGTTGATATCCAGTATCACCAGATCTACAGCGGTCTCCTTTACCCGGGAAAGTACCTCATGTCCCGTTCTGGCCGTGGCCACGCAAACCAGATCCTTTTCCGTGGATAACATCAGCTCAATACCATCGATCACTAACTGGTGATCATCCGCAATGAGTATCTTTTTTATCATGATTTATGCTCCAGTAAAGAGGGCGAAAGCGTGAAAAGGGAGGTATTGGCAGGTAGATTAGCCGGCGATAAAAATACGGTTAAATGAAATGAAATCAAAATCGCTTTTTGATACTACGATGCTGTGTCGTAACATCAAATCGCATTAGTTGGTGCACTATTTCGATATTTTGCAATGCCTTGATCCATCATAGCATCGTAGCATCGCAGTATTGTA
>JAGQXH010001125.1 GCA_020436695.1 Lewinella sp.
CTTCGTTTGATGATCCCGCTTTCGGAATTGACTGGGAAATAGACCTGTCAGGTGCGATACTGACCGAACGGGACAAGACCTGGCCTGCTTTTGGAGCGCACCGGAAGTAGGGTATTGGAATGGTTAGATGATGGGATAAAAGGACGTTTGGATTTAGTACATTGTCCTCAGAATTCTATAGCATATAAAAAAACGAACTATTTCTAAAGTACGATTTGGTGTTTAATGATTCCATTACTTCATTGAATTGACAGCCATGAAACAATGGAACCATGTAGTACTCAAGCGCTAGTGGGGAATCCGTTCGTTCAATTTTCATGATATAGACTTTGTTGACAATGTAGTAAGAATTGATGGAGCCCTAACATTTCTAAACCCAACGTCCATCCATCCCAAGATCCTTTAATCCCATCTCAAACTATGAATATTTGCATTACCGGCGCCAACGGGCAATTGGGGAAAACTTTCAGGGCAATGGCTGCAGCCTTCCCGGAATGGCAATTCTATTTTGCCGGAAGGGAAGAGGCAG
>JAGQXH010001126.1 GCA_020436695.1 Lewinella sp.
TCACGATAGAGAAACTTCAAAAATCATTTGGCAAACTGGAAGTACTAAAGGGGATCAGCCTGGAATTTCAGCGCCCTGGCATTACAGCCATCCTCGGCCCCAACGGTTCCGGAAAGACGACCCTGATCAAGAGCATCCTGGGTATGGCACTGCCGGATAAAGGACGTATCTGCTTCCAGGGGGAAGACATCAAGGGAGGCTGGGCCTATAGACGGCAGATCGACTACCTGCCGCAGATCGCCCGCTTCCCGGAAAACCTGGCCGTGAAGGAACTGCTCCGGATGATACAGGACCTGCGGGGCGGCCAGCCCGATGCCGAGCGCCTGATCCGGCTCTTCGCCCTGGAGGGGTATCTCGATAAACGCCTGGGCACTTTGTCCGGCGGCACTCGTCAGAAAGTCAACCTCGTCCTGTCGTTGATGTACGACAGCCCGTTGCTCATCCTGGATGAACCTACCAGCGGGCTGGACCCCTTGGCCATGCTGCACCTGAAAGAGCTGCTCCGGCAAGAGAAAGAGCGGGGTAAG
>JAGQXH010001127.1 GCA_020436695.1 Lewinella sp.
CGTGGATCGGTGATGGTGTCGCCTTGCCGGTAAAGGACGAGGACTTTTTCAAAGATGATCCCGCCCCCCTCTTCCGCAAACCCTTCACGCTAACAGATCCAGTGAAATCCGCGCGTCTCTACATCACGGCCTTGGGATATTTCCGTGCGTCCCTGAACGGGACGCCTGTTGGCGACCAACATCTTGAACCGCTTTGGACCCGACCCGACAAGCGTGTGTTTTACTCCACGTTTGACGTGACAAGAAATCTAGCAGCTGGAAATAACTGCCTGGGTGTCACGCTCGGCAATGGCTGGTACAATCCCCTACCCCTGCGTATGTGGGGTCGTAAAAACCTGCGCGAGCACTTACCTGTCGGACGCCCGCAATTTATCGCCCGACTGCACATCGAATACGCCGACGGCTCCAGCACAGCCATTACCACTGACGCCACATGGAAAGTCACGCAGGGCCCCATCCTCCGCAACAACATTTACCTTGGTGAAAAAGTCGACGCCCGTCGTAACATTCCCGAATGGGATCAGCCT
>JAGQXH010001128.1 GCA_020436695.1 Lewinella sp.
GGCGGGGCTCTGCTTCAGGCCGGGCACGCCGTCCGTCTCCGGGTCGCGGGGGCCGATGCCGGAGAGGAACAGCAGGTTGCCCACGCGGCGGGCGTGAGGGTAGAGGCCGACGGGTTTGGGGGCGTTGGAGGCGTCGATTTTTTTGGAGGGCATATTCGTTGTTTGTGCCCGGCTCTGTGGGAGGCGGGCATGAAAATTTATGGTTGCATTTTATCAGCTCTTCCTCTTCGCCATTTCCTCTTCCCTCAACTGTCGCCGCAGGATCTTACCCACATTCGTCTTGGGCAGTTCATTACGGAATTCCACCTTTTTGGGCACTTTGTAACCGGTCAGGCCGGTGCGGCAAAACTCGATCACTTCCTTTTCGGAGAGGGATTTATCTTTTTTTACGATGAACAACTTGACCATCTCGCCCGACTTATCGTCGGGAATGCCAATAGCGGCGCACTCCATCACTTTGGGGTGGGAGGCGACGTACTCTTCGATCTCGTTAGGGTATACGTTGAAGCCCGAGACCAGAATCATG
>JAGQXH010001129.1 GCA_020436695.1 Lewinella sp.
TTACATGTATATGCCTGGCACTTCCTCCCCTGTCAAACGGCAGGGGAGGAACCGGGCCTTTGTTCCGGAAAGGGCGCAGTTGCTGCATCAAAAGTGTGAAAAATGATGGGATCGGGTGTTAAAAATGTAACCTTTTGGCCCACTTCCCGTAGAAAAGACAGAACCCGCAACAGCTATCCCCCCTCCCTGTTCGGCTTTCTGCAGAATCAGACGAAAAGATCTATAAAAGCTAAGGCGATTGGATTGTATGTGATTCACAAGAACCGTTTTCAAGTGTATACTTAAATCGGTTTTTGGGATGGCCTCTCTCCTCACACGAGGAGGGGGGCTTTTTTTTTGGGGGTTAACTCACCCCCTAATGCCGCCAACTTAGCCGTTGGGCGGGTGACTGGGAGAGGGAGTGAAGAGGTGATATCCCCTGGTTCCCCACTTCTCTCAGTCTTTTCTCTTAGCAACCATTTTTGGCACGCTTTTGGTTTAGTATAAAATGATCGCGCCTGAAAGCAGGCTACAGCCAAAAAAAT
>JAGQXH010000112.1 GCA_020436695.1 Lewinella sp.
GATCTCTTCCGAAAGGAACCCTGTAAAAATAAAGAAAAGATTTGATAGCACGGAAAATTTGGCATCGTGTCTGGCTCGTATCTGTTTAACATGTGCAGTCACTAATTAGCACAAGGTGTCAGTTACATGGTTGTCAGTTGTCTGTTATTCATGCAAGTGCTTAAAATCAATAATGCCGGCCCGGATTTCAGTAAGATGGGGGCTTTAATACCGTCCATTTCACATTAATTGGCTCAATTTTATGGCCCATCACCACTGACCGCTAAATTACCCAGTGAGAGGGTTTAAAACAGTCTCTTAGGCCTTCCTTTCTGCTACGTCAGCTCAATTCACCCTGACCTTGATATCCTTCCAGATCCGGTCAAAGGTTTCGTCCAGGTAATCGGGCGTGAAAGGAGAGGAGTCGGTTACAACAGGTACGCGGCCCAGCGCACTGATCCGATGGTACTTAATCCTATCGAAGTTTTGTTCAATGTGATGGATAAAGGCAGCCTGGTCTAATTCCTCAATAATGAATTTGCGGATCTTTTCATTGAGTTGCTTTTGATCCGCCCCATTGAGCATCAGGTGATCCAGGTATCCCAAGTCGGATTTGACCATAAGCACATTCAGGGCAATCTTCCGGATCTTTGATTTATCGTTGTTATATCTTTCTAAAACCTGCGATAGATTGCGAATGACATCCAGTGGATCCTGATTGGCTATGCCGAGACCAGTGGGCAGATCCTGCTTTTTTCGGAATGCAGGAATGCTGTAGGGATCAAAGGCAAAGACAATACTATTCAATACGTTAAAAAAACGATGAGATGCGGCATCCTGGGCGTGTTCGAATTTTTCCCCGGCCAGGTCGTAAAAGTGAATATGGTAAGGAAAGCTACTCTTATTATCTTTAAGGATCAGCTGAAAGGCCCGGTAGATGTTTTTGGGACTGGTTTTGTCCGGAGCCTGGCCTTTTTGCAGCAATAGTTGTATGTCGGAAAAATCTCTGGCCTGATCTTCTTCCGGGATCCGGGCCCCTTTCGATAGCAACTGTTGTGTGACCTGCACCAGCAGGCAGGTTTTTCCGGCGCTTTGCCCACCGACGAAAGCAATGTGTTTATCTTTGCCTACCGCTCCGGAGGAAAGATCGGCATCACAGACCGGATTCGGGCAGTGGTGTGGAATATCGCGATTTCTACCCAGAAGTAACATGGTAGGCAGCGCATGCCCATGCACGCATTTGTGTTTCAGAATGCCGTACTGACTTGGGATCAGTGCATGCGGGTGTTTTTCGCCGCACACATTGCAGAAGTAAACGGCGGGCTCTGTGGGTAAGGAACATTCCGGACAACGGTTATTGATGCCGTATATTTTCAGAACGACATGCTCAACTCCTCTCAATAAATAGACAGTGGCAAAGGTGATCAGCGCAAAAAGCAGGACCACAAATGCGGGAAGCAGAATGAAAGACAGTATCCAATACCAATTGTTTCCAATGAAATGGGTTACGGTAAAGAACAAATTTAGATTTTCGGCAAACTCTAGTCCGGATGCCCAGACTCCTTCGGCAAAGCCAACCACCGGTTCCGCGATCAGGCTGCCCACATAACCACCAACGATAACTCCGATCAATCCGCCTGCCCAATGGTCAGAAACGGATGCACCCAGCCAACCGCCACCACCAATACCACCAAGGAAAATTGCCAGAGCCAGCGCAAAAGAAAGCACGGACGCGAGCAGCACGACCAACGTGATCAGGCCAATCACCAAAAGAATGATCGCAATAATAATGAGCACGGCAATCCCGGTTAAACCCGTAGTCGCCAGTCCTTGCCGGTACGGATCCCAATAAAAACACCACAGCTTTTCCGGTTTGATACGCGGCGCTTTCTGGAAAAGTCCCTGAAAAAAGCTATATGTCGAATGATAGCCTTTAGTGGTATGGGATTTGGTTTTTTTGAATGTTTTTTCAAAAAAATCCTTTACGGCCTGAAAGTAATGTGTCATGGTTTATTTTTTTTAAAAACCGAGGTTATCTTTTTGAAGATCTTTTTTACAGCAACACCCGACTGGACGTGTTCCTGAATGTATTCGGCCAAGTCCGTATCACGATCATCCATTTCATTGAAAACAAACTCCATCACGGCATTACAGGCAGACTTATCCAGTTCTTTGAGTTGCTTGAGTATGATGGCCACCTTCTCTTTGATCTGGTAAATAGGAATGGTTTCGGGATTATCCGCGTCCCCCTTCTTTTGTCGGCGCAGGCTCCAAAGCATTTGAATGTAGGTGCAGTGAAAATCAATGAACTGATCCCGGTCCACTTCATCGTTTCGGAGCATTCGGTACTGGTAGTAGATGGGGATAAATTCAATGAGCCCCAAAGCAGCATTATTCCAGCTAAACTTTAGTTTTGCTATCTCCTGGTGGAGGTAGAAATTGAGAAACAACATTTTCGTGGGCTTATCCTCCAGCCAGGGCGCTATTGGCAGTGCAGCCAGCATAAACCGGACCGGATATTCTTTTGCTGATTTTTTCATCATGTCCGGTATGGCGAGTCCTGTTAGCTGTTCAATTTTCTCCCTTAAAAAGAGCACCTGAGGGATATAGATCAGTAGATCTTTACAGACCTTAACTTCGGACTCTTTTTTGGCGCTGATCTCCCGGCTTTTCGTCCAGGGAATAATAAGGGCGGCTAATTGCTGGCTGTTGTCCGTTAAGGTACGGGCCATAGCGTGGTGTTCTTCCCAATTGAATTTTCTCAGGATCGGAACGATGATCAGGTATAGGGTTTGAATAGACTCCGGCCCCCGTAATTCCTTCTCTATAAGGTAGGCAAAGCAGCCGAGTAATTGAATATTGTATGTAAGTGATAAACGCTCATCATCGGCCAGTTCTGCAAGTGCATTGAAATAGCTATGAAAAAAAGGTGCAGATGTGATCTTTGACTGCAAAAATGAAAAAGGTTCCTCGTTTTTAAGGGCTAACTGCTGCAGGTACTGGTTGGTATCTTCTTCAAAATATGAAGGTTGCTGATCACCCATAAAAATGAAAAAATCATGTTGCAGCAAAAAAAGCAGATAGCGGTCCTGGCCCCATTCGCGATTCAGTTGCCTGGTGAAACTACTATCGAGCTTTCCGGCAAGAGCGGCCATATAGAGCATACTTTCTACATCTTCCGGAGCCAGCACCTCACAAAATTTTTGCATAAAAAAGTACCTGGCTTCATCGGGTAGGGTCGTGTAACTAACAAAGTTGATGAGTCCCTCTTTCTGTTCGTCCAGATCGAGTACATCAAGGATCAATGCCTTATCGTTGCAGAACTGATACAGTTGGGTGGCATTATCCTCCTTAAAGAAGTAATCTGAAAAGCCGGATCGAACGGTCTTCCATCTTTCGGCAGACATATTCAGGTCGACCAGAAGGTCAAGGGAATGAGCCACTTTTGAATGCTGCTCGGCATCAAGCGCAGATTGAAAACTCTTGACAATAGATTGCTCCAGGCGGTTCCTGAAATCCGTATTGAGGGGATAGTCTTTGATTTTACGAATAACTTCCAGTGGATTAAACTGGTAAGAATACGGATCGGATTGGAGCAGATGCAGCCAGGCGTAAAACAATTGGTCAAAAGAGACCTGGGGTTCAAATGCCGCGACCATCCGATCCAATCCGTCGATGAGATTTTTCAGGCCTGCAATATTGCGGGAACGGATCAGGGAGCGGAGATGGTCAAAGAGATCAGAAGCCGGCAAGGTGGGAAACTTCCCGTTCCGGTGATCACAGACGATCAGATAGGGGTGGCTTGCAGGAATTTCCCTCTGGTAGTTTTCATTCAGGAACACCACCATGTTGTCGGTGACGAGGTTGAAATCGTGGTAATTAGTAACAAAACTGAGCGCCCGAACTACAAACCTCGGTAGACAGGACAAAAAGCTAATGAGATGTGACTCCGTTTTGGCGCTATGCTGTATCACTACTACTTTACGGCTGGTTTCCAAGGCACTAAATGCTGCTACGAGGCTTTCTTCTATATGGTCGAAAAGATGTGGAGACAGATCTTGTCCGCATTGGGTACAATGATTAGTGGGCAAGGGTACCGGAGGGCCCTGCTGGTTGGTGAGTAAGATCTTTAATTCTTTATTACCGGGTACATTCTTAAAATCGAAAGGTCTAAATTGTTGCAGGAGCTCCCGAAAAACGACGGCTGGATTAATCGAAATAAAATCCTTTTCCTGTAGGAAGATGGCATGGCAGAACAGATTGCCGGATCGGGCACTTTCATCCCGCTGCTCCATGTACCAGCCATAGTCCCGGCCGAGAAAAACGGTCCGGGTAAATACGAAATACGCCTTCCCCTGAACTTCTTCCCGAAAAAAAGCAAAAGATTTCGGAAAGGTTTCCACCAGAGCAGGGTCTTGCATCAGTTCAAAGATGCCGACTAGACTTTTGGCACCGGCATTGTAAAGAAATACATTCCGAACCTTAAGTCGCTCTACCAGTTCCTTGGGTAGCCCCTGCGTATGCGTACGTACACCGAATCCATCGGCGCCGGTCAGGATACTTTGTTGAGTTGAAGCATAGTATAATTCTTGATAGGGAAGTGCCATGGTATATTTTTTATCAGGATCTATTTTTTGGGAAGTGCGAAGCCGATCTTATCCAGTATCCAGACGAGTGGATCGAGTACCCGGAGAGGGCGGACATCTTCGATCTTTCCTCCCTTTGGAGTGGCACCCAAAGCGGAGACGCCGAAGTAAGCGGTTTGGGAGAACTTGCTTTCTACGCCCGCAATAAAACCTTCTTCCTCCCATAAGGTCAGTAAGCTTCGCATGTCGTGGCTTACCTCTTCGAGTTCCGCCTGGTCGTAAAATCCCTCTTCCAGATATTTGCTGTTTTTACGGATACTGAAATCTTCGATGTCATCATCCAGCAGGTTATTCCTGATCACTTCGTCTATTTTGCTGAAAGTCAGTGCAATCGGCACCGGGCTGCGGGCTTTCAGTTTTACCAGCCCTTGCTTTTCCAAAAGGTTGTAAACTTGCTGGAATACCCCCTGAAAATCAATGCCGCTTTCGGTGATCGCATTGCCGGCACTCCGAAGACTATTCTTGATATGAGGTATCTGGAAGGTATCCAGTAGAAAGATGATACCAGACGAATTAGCTACGTAATTGGCCAGTTTTTTTAGTTCCTGATCATCGTGGAAATTTTCTCCGGCAGTATCGTAGAAAACGAGGTATAACGCTTTGGTTTTGCCAAAGCCCTTCTGACTACTGGTGATCTGGTAGATCAGGGGGTTGAGATCTTTGGCAATGGTAGTTTTAGTGAGTTCCTCCCCCCTGTCCAGTAATGGACGTTTGTATTCCTCGCTATATCGCTTACTGGTTACTTTACTACGGTCTTCTCCTACATCCTGAGGAATGGTAGAAATATCCAGCTTATATCCACGTTTTAGCAATTCGTGGATCAGCACGGTAATATAATGGGTCTTACCACTTCCCCGGGCCCCAATGACGGAGATAATATGACTCTCGGCTTTATGGAAATAGGTGGGCAATTCGTTGTGACAACGAGGACAGATCTTTTTCCGGGAAGGGCCTCCGCAACGGTCACATTTGACTTCATCCGGGACGACCAGCATTCTGGACATTTTACCAAATGCCTTCCACAGGCTTTTTTTGGTCATGACATCGCGCCAGCTTTTGTTCGGTATTACCCGGTTGGCCAGATAGTGGGGGACTCCAAAATACCTGGCCAGTTTCGGGTCTTCTTCCTGACAGGCAGTGGAAGTAAAGCTCTCACAGCGAAATTCAAATTCATCTCGAGAGAATTTTTCGTAACAGTATGGACAGGTAAATGCCATTTCTATATGTTTTATAAGGTAATTTTTTGACCGTTTCCCTGTACCTCCAGGTTATCCTTGGCCCCGGGGTCATTCGGGATGAGGCTAAAAAAGAGGTTTTTCACACCTTTATTCTTTGGCCGGTACTGACAAATGGTAGAGATCGCATTGGAGCCCATGAAATCGCTACTGCTGAATTCTCTTAGCACCTGGCGATCCGGGTCCTTATAGGATATCAGCCGATTATTTTCCTTTACCACCAATTGCAGGGTCTCCTCCAGCCAGCCATCGATCTCCAGCCGGACCTCGAACTTTATATTTTTAGAAAAAAGTGAAGTCAGCCCCTGTTTTTGGATCGCCAGCTGGATCCGGGTCTTTTTGACCTTAATACGTAACTCTGTACCCTGCGAATATTCTATGACCGAATCAGGTCTTTCCAAAATGGTACGTACTCTGATGAGCACTTCGGGATAACCGGCCATGGAGGAATCTATGGTGAAACCTTCCTGCTCGCGGTCATAGTCCTGCTTGCTGACGGTAAACGGCAGCCCGGAGTCGATGGCGAATGGATCACCATAAAGCACTTCTACTTTTTCTGCACCTTTGGGCCAGGACCAGGTCAGATGCACTTTATCATTGTTTACGTTTGCTTTTAGGTCTTTTACTTCTTCCAAAAAACAAACGGCAACCTGTTTACCGACCACGGCTAACTGCCCTTTAATCGTTACCGGCATAAAGTATCGGATCCCATGCTGGGAAAGACGTATCGTGACTTTACCTTTCTGATGGATCGGGATCAGCCGGCCGATATTTCCCAGTTCGGCGTAGGGTAGTATTTCCGAAAGTTGAAAGGGAAATGCTTTGGTGGAGCTATACATTTCGACCTTATTGGGGACTTGTTCCCAAATTAACTCCGCCAGTTCAGCGGATTTTTTGACGGTCAGATGTTCGACGGCCCGTGGTGGCGGGGTAGCCGTAGCCTGAATGGATACTCCTTGGGAATATAGTAATTTTCCCGAATTGTCGCTGTATACGGCCACGATCAGGTAGCCATATTGTTCTTCGTTGGCAAGTCCTTCGTGGATCGCTCCGTCTTTTCGCACGGAAGACAGCTGGGAGCCGTCTCCCCGGCGGCCCGGCACACTATTTTTCTTATACCAGACCTCAATGGATCTGGTGTGTTCCGGAGCTTCCCACAACAGGCTGATGCTGCCGTCGGAGGGAATAGCCCGGAGTTGCCGGATTTCTGCTATCCGGAGCACGGGGGGAGTGCAGGCGGCCCGGGCGGATAGTTTCCCGTTGCGTTGCGTAAAAACGGCATAGTAATACAGGACGCCCGCTTTAGTCTCTTTATCTAAAAAGGAAAGCTGAGCGGTCTCGGTCAATAGTTCTCCATCTTCAGCATGAGTGGGGATGGATCGTGCCTTACGGATCAGTTTGTATGTAACGGGAATTTTGGAAGGTACTGCCAGCCAAGACAGCAGCACCGAATTATCCTGGAACGAAAAACTGAGATCTTTTGGTGGAACGGTGGGAATTGTAGCCAACCCATCGACAGCTGCCTGGCAGTCTTTGCACAAATTGACCGCCTGAAAGAATGCTTCCTCTTTTTCGGCAATCGAAGAGGCGTTCTGTGCTTTCTGCAACCATTTTTCAGCTCCATCGATTTGATCCGTGATCTTTTTTTCGAGATGCTTATCAGCATACTCATTACCGGGCCATTTGCTGAGTTGGGAGAATATTCTCCTGGCCTGATAGTACTGTTTTTTCCTGATAAGTTCTTCTATCTGTTCAACAATGGCCTGGATCTCTTTTGCGTCCTCATCGATTTTTCGTCGTCCGGCTACAATGTCCGGGTGATTTTTCCAGTAATTGTTGGCCTGTCCGAACAGGAGCTTTGCCTTTGAGTGGTTTCCCTCGGCCAGCGCATCTTTGGCATCCCGGATGAGCGGCAATGCATTAGGCATATCGGCAATGGCATAGCCGCATTTTGAACAATAGGCGGTGCCTGAGGGATTGATGGTCTTACAATCCGGACAGTTGATCTCGAGGGGAAAACCGCAACCGGTACAGTTGGTGGCTTTGGGTGGGTTGAGCGTATTGCACACGCCGCAGGAAATGGCCTGCTCGATCCGGGAACCATCCGGCGGTAATTGTATACTCCATCGCTTACGGGTGGCATAATTTTTTATATGCGTGATCGCTTCCTTTTTGGCCAGCCCCATGGTAGCGGCTTCGCTTACGAGATGTTCGAATTCGGTGGCGCTTATCTCGTTGTCGAGCCCGGCTATGTCGATTAGTTTGCTCAGCGAGGAAAAGCGATTGAGATCCAGGGTTTTTTGATATCTCTTGCGGCTTTCTTCGTCCTTGAAAATGCGCCGGCATTGACCCAATAACTCCTGGGTGGCGGTATAAAAGGCATCTTTGACAGACTTTTCGCGCAGGGCTTTATAGCGGTCGTTGATCCGGCCTTCAATGGTGCGTAACGTCGAGCCGGGCTTCAGTTCCAGGAAGTCGTAGAGATCTGACTTCTGCACAATACTGAGATCCTCTTCGATCTTTTTGGCGGTACTCGCTTCCAGGGGTTTTACATCATCCTGTTCGGGTTGGGCGGCTATTTTTTTTATCGGAACTTCGATCCGCTTCTCAATATCCTGCCGGGTGAAACTCTTGAATGCACTCTGTTTGAGCAGTTTTTCTATCTCCATTTCGTAGATGAAACTCTTTGATGCCAGGGTTGCCAAAGCCTGATCCAACTCCGTAAATTGCTCTTTTTGCTGAACGTGCAACTGTCTTGTGGCTTCTTCCGCTTCTGCTTTTCGCAGTTCGGCATCATCCAGGGTACGCCGGATCTTTGGTATCTGACTCAGGCATTGCTTGGCCCAGGTCCCCTTAGCCGGATGGTTGCGCAATCTTGCCCATTCCTGTTGTTTTTTACTGATGGCTCCTTCGATCTGGGCTTTGTCTTCCACACTGGGGTCCAGATCAAGAAGCAGATAGTAATTTTCTCGTATGGTGGCCATGATGCGTAGTTCTGTTTAGCTGAATTAGTTACTGCCCGCCTGATTTATTTTGTATCTTAGATACGACTTCTTTGAGTTTGTCTATTTGGAAAAGATCCGCAGTTTTCCGTGTTTCTTTTCCGGGCCGCCAACCCCACTCTCGGTCAGCACCTGGGCAATTTTCGAAAAAGAGGCCGTCAGATCGCTTAAATTGGTGTAGAGAGCATTGGCGTCCGAAGTGGCGATCTGCTCCAGGAATTTCCGGTCGGCTCCGCTAAAACCGATGGCGATGATCTCGATGCCGTCCGCTTTACATTTATCGGCTTCCTGGATGGCCTTTGGCTGGTCGTACCAGATACCATCGGTCAGTACAATGATGAATCTTGGATCTTCGCGCGCCGCCAAAAGGTTTCGCGCTTCCGTAAAGGGTTGCGCTGCATTACCGTAGCCTACCGAACCGATCGTCCAGCCGTCGATCCCGTGAAAGAGCGATTTGGCGTTTTGGCAAAGCTCCTGGCTCATCTGTACCTTATCGGAGAAGACCATCAGGCCTACCGAACTATTTGCCAGATCGATCTGCCGGACAAAGTCTTTCGCTGCTTCCTGCGATTTTTGCAAAGGAGAACCACTCATACTGCCGGACAGATCAATCGCGATAATGAGCGAAAGATGTGCCGGGATCGTGTCTCTTTCCGTGGGTGGAAGATCCAGCCAGTCCAGTTCCTCCGGAATGGCTTCCACCTGCACTTCCAATTCGGCGGCAGTGCGGCGTTGCCGGGCTTTTACCTGGATGACTCCATTACTGTCATAAGCATAGGTAACGTCCAATATGGCGGGTTTATCCGGTTCGTGCTCGATCCCCGAGAAGACGTACCTGCCGATGATCTGGCAATCCAGCGGTCGTACATTTTCGCCCTGGAGCATGAGTACTTCCATTTCATTTCGGTTGCCGGGGCGGGTGTAGAGCTGGTAAGGCCTGGTTTCTTCGGAAGGAATAGGCAGGTTCTTGGGAATAATGATCGAATTGAGATACCGGCTCCTGTCTTCATTTTCGGCCACCAAGCCCAGGCTGTGACTCATGACATCCCTGATCTTCCGGCTGCTTCCAAGACTCAACATTTCCGATTTGCGGGGCCCGTTGGCGTCCAGGTCGGCCTGAAGGGCAGCACCCATGGCTACTGCCTCATCCACATTTACCCCCCGAAGCGGATCCTGACCGGTCATTTCCCTGATCCATTTGGCCACCATGGGCATGCGGGTGGACCCCCCGACCAGCAGTACTCCGTCAATATCTTTCCAACTGAGCCGAATCTCGTCGAGCAGGCGCTCAACCAGCATCTGGGTTCTTTCCAGGAGGTCACTTGTTAGCTCTTCAAATGTACTTACAGACAGGTCGTACTTTCCTTTTTCTCCGCCGTGGGTAATGGAAATGCGGGTAACGTCGCGCGCCGACAATTGTTTTTTAGCATTTTCCGCCCGTACGAGCAGCTCGTTGAAGGTGAGCGAATCCGATAAGGGATCTACTCCGAACTCTTCCTCAAATTGCTGCGCGGTCCAATTGATGATGCGGTCGTCCCAGTTTTTTCCGCCTAGTTCGTGGTCGCCGTCGGTGCCGAGCACCCGTATCTCATCGGAAGTGAGCTGCATGATGGTGACGTCAAATGTACCGCCTCCCAGATCGTACACCAGGATGGTTTGTTCATTGACCTGTTGATTGAGCCCAAACGCGATAGCTGCTGCTGTCGGCTCATTGATGATGCGCAGGACGTCCAGTCCGGCGGTCCGGCCCGCTTCGATGGTGGCTTCCCGCTGCGCATTATTGAAGTATGCCGGCACCGTGATCACGGCCTTCTCAACCACTGTCCCTAGGGCTGCTTCGGCACTGGCTTTAAGCTTTTTGAGTAGTATTGCCGACAGATCCTGGGCCGAATAGTCTTTATCAAAGAAATGCAGGGAGAAATAAGGATCTCCCATGCTGCGTTTGAAAAAAGAGGCTATTTCTTCTTCTCCCATAGCCTGCATTTCTTTGGCTTCCGCTCCAACAACCGGGCTGTCTTCATTGAACCAGATCACTGATGGGGTTAGCACTTCATCATTTTCATTTTTCAGCACAACCGCCCGTCCGGTTTGGTCAACCGAAGCAATGGCGGAAAAGGTTGTTCCCAGATCGATACCGATGGTTGTATGCATGTTATTATTGTTTATAAGTTCAATGGTCAAATTGTGAAGCCTACGCGCTTAAATTTTTCCTTGAGGATCTTCACTTGCAATTCACCCATTTCTTCATCTTCCTTGGCGATGGCCATCAGTTCATCCTTAATTTTATTGCCGCCTCCGAACAGATTTCGAATGCTGACCCACAATCCCTTCCTTACGCTGTCGTCATACGTCCGGAGCTCCGTTTTGTACTTGGCCTTATGTTTTTCTTCTATTTCCTGTAGATAGTTCTGTACTTCCTGTTCCTCCCAGGCTTCCACCTTGGACAATTCGATGAAAGATTGTAAAGCGATCCTCATGATATTCTCGTTCTTACTGCCGATCCATTTTACGAGTGTATTTTCGATATCGGTGAGCGGCCGTTCTTCCTGCTCTCGCCAGCTTTCCATCCGGATCCCCTCAAATTTCACTTCATAATCTCCACCGGCCAGTTCTTTGCGCTGGTTCAGATACTCCCATCGGAAATACTGCGCCGCCCGTTTTCGCTCTTCGATATCCATCTTGGGGATCTTCTTGCTGTGCCTTGCCTCCATATCTGTAAAATACTTGGCGTAGAGGTCGAGGATGGCATCCAGCAAAACAGATCGTATGGCTGGGTGATGCTCTTTGTTTCTCAGGTCTTCGATTTGATCGGCCACATGATCCAACGACAGTTTTAAGGTCTCTTTTAAGGGGAGAAACCGGTAGCTCAACACAACCGTTGCCAGTATTTTCTCCCGGTATTCCAGTTTCTCAACATTGGTATATTTGGGCCGGTTGACATTGCAATAGGAGTACCAATCCTCCAAAAGCGCTTCGACGTCAGCGGGGGATTCCGGATAGGCATCCGCCAGCCCGGCGGCGATCGCCCCGGCGTATTCTTCTAAGGGCAGGAGTGGATTGAATATTACTTTGCCTCCGCCTCCCAGGTCGAACAGCTTGTCGCCTATCTGCCAGGGGTGATTTCGTATAAGCAGGTAAAGGGTATCCTGCAGGCGCCGAATGACCAGTTGATTCCGGTCTTTTGCAAATTTTATAACCAGCTCAAGAATTTCCGGATTGAGTGAATTGGTATTGTCATAAACAGAGGCATAACCGAGCGTGAGCAAGATCGTAGCCCTAACGTATGCGGTCATTGAATTTCGTGATCCATCCTCCTCATCCAGGACGGAGCGGCGAAAGCGCATGATCCTGCTACCGGATTTACGGCTTTCCTTATGCCACTTGTTGAGGAATGAAAAAAGAGCTTCCTCTTTATTCACGGTTTTCCCGCTTTCGGGATCTTCATATGGTTCTCGCCATTGTGCCAGCGCCCGGGCAGCTACCAGTTGTACACCGACATTTCCATGAGCTGCAAGTTGCAGCAGCCAGGGTTCTACGGCCTGAGGTGATAAACGCCCCAGATCGCTGAATATCTCGCCGAGTACTTCGCGTAAGCGGATGCGCTTATCCCGGTCTCCGAATAGTTCCCAGGAAGTGATCTCTCCACTTACGCTTTTAATGGCCAGTTTTACCAGCACCGGCAGGGCGGAGATGATCCTTCGCTGGTAGTTGGGCCAGATGCTTTGCAGGGTCTGGAATCGCTGGTTGGGGAATTTGGCTTCCAGGGTAGGGGAATCACCACTGGTGAAGCTGAAAAAATGCAGCAGTGTAGTTAAGTTGTTGTAGTCCAATGCCGAAACCGGCCGGAAGCTATCCCAGGCATCTTTGCCGAGCGTTTGCATGACCACAAAGAACTGATCTGCGTACATACCGTTCAGCAGGGTCATACCCAGAGCGATGAGTTCTTTATCTTCCGGTAACGAATCAAACCATTTTTGCAACAGCTTGTCATTGTAACTGGATTTGGCAACCAGTTCCGCGATCTTCTTCTCATTCTCTTTCGGCGACTTGGCAAAAAGATCAAGAAATAGCGCAATCTGCTCCGGGGTATTGATCGGGGTAGGGATCAGCTTGCCGAATTCTATTTTTAAGTTTTCTTTATAATCATCCAGCCCACGCTGGTCGCAAGCTTTGGTCAGATGGCGCAACAACTTCGGCTTTTGGTAAATACCGGGGACGATCTGTGTAGTTCCGTGGTAAAGACCGTCTGCATCTATCCGGTACCAGTAATCTGCATTTGGGTCTTTCCAGGCACTGAGCGGCAGATTGGTGCTGGCCAGAATAATGATCAAATGTGAGGATGCCTGAGCCGCTTTCTGGAGTTTGCTCAGATCGTGGTTGACATCCTTGGGGATCAGATTGTTCAACACAAAAATGCAATCGTCTTCATTCTCACGGATGGCCGAAGATATATCGTAAAAATTAGATGTGATCTGACATTCTCTGGCCACCAGCTCTTTGCCCATTCCTTCATAGTCTTCGGCCAGCGCGGCAGCCAGATGTTTGGTGAAACCAGCTTTGTCAAAACCGTAGAATCCGGTCAGTACGATCATTTTCCCACCTTTCATGGCCTGTATGATGCTGACCAATTGGCCGGTAAACCTGGGGCTGACGTACTCATCTCCTCCCTCGTAGGCTTCGAGGTTTATTTCAGAAAAAACCGGTTTGGCTACCGTTACATTGGTAATGTTGTCACCTACATGTGCATCTCTTCCGGCAATAATGGAAGAATGCATCAGTACGTTTTTTGTTTCGCCGAATCCAGACATAACTGAGGAAGAATTGATTTGATAATTAAATAACGACTATGCTTTTACTCCTGGCCTTGGCCTGCTCCAACTCCTGGCCGGAGATGACCGAACTGGTTTCTATGGTGGTCTCAACCGTTCGATGATCGGTCAGTTCAATTGCCCGTACGTCCAGCCTGCCTTCTTCGTTGATCTTAAAGGTAATCTCGATGGGAGAGCCCGCCGGCAGGCCGGGAGGAATATTGAGTATAGCCGATCCGATGTCGATGCCGTTCTCGGGTGCAGTTTCCTGATCATTCACTTCATTTTCCATGATCTTAAGCTCCACGTCTTCCTGATTGGCGAAATGTGTACCGAAACGCCGGGTGATCTCCATCGGTACCGTTTCATTTTTCATGATCAGATTGGATAGTACTTCCTCATCATTTTCTTTCAGCGCTATTATTCCAAAGCTCTTACTGGTTACATTTTGGATCTGAGTCCTCGATTTTTTTACGGCACCGAGTGTCAACCCTACTTCATCGGCGATTTCCTGTTCTATTTCCTGGAGGGTTTCCTCTTCGATCTTCTCCAGGTTTATGGCTTCTACGGCTTGTCCGGTATTCTCTGCAATACGTTTTACCAGTTCATCGCTGATGGATGTTTTCCAGCCGTAGATTGCCGCACCTTTGGCAACCGCTTCATCAGGATCAAAGATCTTGGCGTCTACAGAAAATTCCTGGTCTATACGTTCCTTGACCTGAGGCATTCGTGAAGAGCCGCCGACCAGGATGATCTCATCGAATTTTTCATATCCTTTCTTTTTGGCTTCCTCCAGCATGGCGTGAGTCAGTACGATGGTGCTCTCCAACTGGGAAGCAGTCAATTCTTCAAGTTTCTCCCGGGTCAGTTCAACCTTGACCTTTTCCCCGCCGTGTACTACATTAATCTTGGTTTTGTCTCGCTGGGTCAGTGACTTTTTAGCCTTTTCCGCATTCAGGCGCATCTCCCCGGCAGTCTCCGGATCGGAAAGTATCTCTTCATCGGTACCAATCTCTTCCTGATAACATTGTTCCAGATAGAGCATGATGGTGTCATCCCAATCTTTGCCGCCCAGGTTATGGTCACCACCCGTGACGATCACACTAATGGCCTGAGGCGTGATCTCGATCATAGTGATATCGAAGGTGCCGCCGCCGAGGTCGTACACCAAGACCACCTTCTCTTCGGCGGTATCCAAACCATAGGCAATCGCAGCGGCTGTCGGCTCGTTGATAATGGCTTTTACGTTGAGTCCGGCAATGACTCCGGCGAGCCGTGTAGCTTCGCGCTCGTTGATACCGAAATACGCCGGACAGGTGATCACTACATCCAATATGCGCTCGTCCATTTTTTCTTCGGCATCCTTGATCAATTTTTTCAGAATATAGGAGGATATCTCTTCCGGTTTGTAATTTTTCCCGTTGTGCTCAAAAATATAATTCGGATTGCCCATGTCTCTTTTAACAAA
>JAGQXH010001130.1 GCA_020436695.1 Lewinella sp.
GCCCAGAAATTGCAACCCGCTATGGGGCGCCCTTCCTGAGCCAGCTGAAAAACCGTATTGAAAATATCCTGGTAGTACCGGTCTCGCCAGAAGACGGAAGCCGTATCCACATGGCTACCGTGGTCGCGGGCAATGCCGAACTCCTCCAGCACCATCGGTTTGTTCAGCTTTTCGGCAAGCCGGAGGTGGCGGCTTATATAATCAGTAGCCTTCCGCAGCGCCTTGTCATAGGTTTTTTCCGGCTCCTCTGGATCATACCACTGCCAGTTCTGTATCCAGATGTGAATGGTGGTGTAGTCCACCTCCGGAAAGCGGTGGTCCCGTTTAAAGTGATTGCCGGTCGGAACCTGCGTATTGCCTTCACTACCTACACTGACCAGGTGATTGGGGTCCAGCCTTTTTATGAAGCGGGCGGATGTTTTTATCCATTTGCGGTACTTGCCCGCGGAGAACATACCCCTGGGTTCGTTGGCCAGCTGCCAGGCCATAATGGTGGGGTCTTCTTTGTACGGTACGCCGGAATA
>JAGQXH010001131.1 GCA_020436695.1 Lewinella sp.
AGAAGCGCATCCCGCAGGTCGGCACCGATGACCTCACTCAAGCGGGCCAGCAACTCGTGGGTGTAGGCCTTCTGCTTATCCACGGCCAGGCGCATGCCCAACCCAAACTCGGCGTTATCTTCAAAGAGCGAATTGCTCCAGGCCGGCCCGCGACCGGCGCTATTTTGTGCCCACGGGGTGGTGGGTAAATTGCCGCCATAAATGCTCGAACAGCCGGTGGCGTTGGCGATGATTGCCCGGTCGCCAAAGAGCTGACTGAGCAATTTCAGATAGGGTGTCTCGCCACAACCGGCACAGGCGCCGGAGAATTCAAAGAGCGGCTGTTTGAGTTGCACATTTTTTACATTGTTGTAGTTCAACTCAATCGGCTGCGGCCCCTGACCATTGGCCGGTGTCATGGGGGTATCGGGCAGGTGTTCAAAGTAGGCCCAATGTTTGCGTCCCTCTTCGAGCAACGGCAACTGTGGCTCCATGTTGATCGCCTTGCGCCCGACCGCACGCTTATTCTTGGCCGGGCAGATCT
>JAGQXH010001132.1 GCA_020436695.1 Lewinella sp.
CATTCAAAAACATGAACAGAAAAGAATTTCTCACCGGAGCTGGGTTGGCAGGTTTGGGACTTGCCCTGCCTGGCAGCAAAACGCTCCTGAATGCACCTGTAAGCAAAGCAAAGGTCAATGACAGTTGCGTGCTTATTCCCTCTGAAACAGCCGGACCATTCCCGCTTGATCTAACGGAAAATCCCTACTATTTCCGTCAGGATGTACGGGAGTCTCAACCAGGTGTACTCCTCAACCTGAAACTGAAAATCCTGGGTGTGAATAATTGTCAACCCATGGAAAATGTGCGGGTGAATATCTGGCATTGTACCAATGAAGGTGTTTACTCTGGTTACAATAACCAACAGAACCCTGGTGATGCCAACTCAAAATACCTCAGAGGATATCAGTTTACCGACGTACACGGTGAAGTGGAATTTATTACTGTCTTTCCGGGATGGTATAATGGCCGGATCGCGCACATACACTTTCAAGTGCATGTCAGTTCCAATTACTCCGCCGTTTCTCAGTTGACTTTCAATAT
>JAGQXH010001133.1 GCA_020436695.1 Lewinella sp.
AGCCACGAATGCGTGGGTGTTCGGATTACCGTCATTGCGCTTGGCAAAGTTTCGGTTGAAGGAAGTGATGATGGTATTCTTCTTATCGGGATCGCTGGTATGACGTGCCCACTGACCGATACAGGGTCCGCAGGCATTGGCAAGCACCACACCACCTATCTGTTCAAAATCGTTCAGCAGCCCATCGCGTTCAACGGTAAAACGCACCTGCTCAGAACCCGGTGTGATGGTGTATTCGCTCTTCACTTTCAGTTTCTTGCTGGCAGCCTGACGGGCCACAGAGGCGGCACGGGTCAGGTCTTCATAGGAAGAGTTGGTGCAGGAACCGATCAGTCCTACTTCCAGGGTGGCAGGCCAGCCATTCACCTGAACCGCATCCTTCAGTTTGCTGATAGGCCAGGCCAGATCCGGAGTGAACGGACCATTCACATGCGGTTCCAGTTCGCTCAGGTCGATCTCGATCACCTGGTCGAAATATTTTTCCGGGTTGGCATACACTTCGGCATCACCATTGAGGTG
>JAGQXH010001134.1 GCA_020436695.1 Lewinella sp.
TACTGGTATTTCTACTGCGCTTCCTGTTTCTCTGACAGATTTGGATTTGAAGGATGATAAA
Organism: Lewinella sp.; assembly: GCA_020436695.1. Lineage (GTDB taxonomy): Bacteria > Bacteroidota > Bacteroidia > Chitinophagales > Saprospiraceae > Flavilitoribacter. The sequence continues at coordinate 62 of JAGQXH010001134.1, forward strand.
GCTGTAGCTTAAAAAGAGCTTCTTAATTTTCCACCAAGTTTTTGTTAGGCATGTGTTTAGTGTCAGAATGGTAGCCGTGAGGCTTAATCCCGCTAGGGATTTAATTTTGGTAGAGAAAATGCATATCTCTCCTTTCTAACCAGCGCGTCCTAGGACGCGCAGAGGCATAGGACGCAATTGTTTGCTACCAATATTAAATCCCTAACGGGATTTTTTGCTATGCACCCAATAAAAACACTAAGCACATACTTTGTGAAACCGAAAAATGGAAGAAAAATTTTACCTAATTCTTTTATACATAAGAAAATTATATATATTTGTCTTATGTATTCATCAGAACTTATCAAAGGAACCCTAAAAACCATCATTTTGCAGCTTTTGGCGGAAAATGGAAGGATGTACGGATATGAAATTACTCAGAGAGTCAAAGAAATTTCTTCCGAAAAAATCCAACTTA
>JAGQXH010001135.1 GCA_020436695.1 Lewinella sp.
GTCCCAGATCCCGGACCACCATTTCGGCGGCAGCTTTTACCGAAGCCAGATCTGCGGTATTGACTTTGTAAAAACGGATCTCACTACCTTCCGACTGTAGGTCCACCGCTGCGGCCTGTCCGGCCTTTTCATCAATATCCCACAGGGCGACAGAAGCACCCTGATCCACGAATTTTGCGGCAGTTGCCCTGCCGATCCCCCTTGCTCCTCCGGTAATAATGGCGGTTTTTCCCGATAGTCTTTTCATGCTTTTTTCTTTAAGTGACGGATAAAATTTGGTTCATTTATTTCCGTCAAACTACTAATGTCTGATGCTTGTCCACAGTCGGACGATGCAATCCGTTTTTCCGTGAAATTAGAAGCGAATGAATAAAACGGGATCTATATTGCAAAAATTAATAGGATTGACTAAAGCCTAATTTTTTCATAATAATCAACACAATAAACTGATTATCAGAAAATAAAATTGAATCTAAAAATAGTGCGACCTAAATTCCCGAAATTATTGCTTTTTGC
>JAGQXH010001136.1 GCA_020436695.1 Lewinella sp.
GATCTTGAAGACTTTCCCCCGCTCCGGAACGCTGTTGAAAAATGCGAAGAGCTGGTAATAGTCCTTCTGGGAAAACGGGTCGTATTTGTGATCGTGACATCGCCCGCACATCATCGTTACACCCAGCCATACGGTGCAGGTCGTCTCCACCCGATCGGCTGCGTATTCGGCGAGGTATTCCTCGTCGAGAATCCCGCCTTCACTATTCGCCCGATGATTTCGATTGAATCCGGTGGCGATCAACTGGCTCCGTTTCGGATTCGGGAGCAGATCGCCGGCGAGTTGCTCAATGGTAAATTGATCGAACGGCATGTTGGAGTTGTAGGCGTCGATGACCCAATCACGCCAACGATACATATCGCGCGGTCCATCGGTCTGATAACCATGCGTGTCGGCATACCGGGCGGCGTCGAGCCATCGAATTGCCATCCGTTCCCCATAGCGGGTCGAATCGAGCAGCCGATCAACCGCTCGTTCGTAGGCTCCCTCCGTTGCGTCCTGCTCGAAGGCCTGAAT
>JAGQXH010001137.1 GCA_020436695.1 Lewinella sp.
AAACAGCGATGGATGCCCTTAGATGTCCAGATGGAAATGCCCAAATTAAAGTCCTATCCGGAGGAGAAAGAAGGAGAGTTGCTCTTTGTCGTTTGTTGTTGAGCAATCCGGATATCCTGTTGCTGGATGAGCCTACCAACCACCTGGATATTGAATCGATCCTGTGGTTAGAAGATTTCCTAAGCGATTATCCCGGCGTGGTAATGGTCGTATCTCACGACCGCCAATTTTTGGACAATGTTACCAATCGTACGCTTGAATTGGAATTAGGAAATATCTTCGATTACCGTGCACCTTATACCAAATCGATGGTGATGCGAGCTGAGCGAAGGGAAAAGCAAAAAGCCGCTTATGAAAACCAGCAGAAGGTAATTGCACAAAAGGAAAAGACCATCAACCGCTTTATGGCCAAAGCTACAAAGACAAGCATGGCTCAAAGTATGCAAAAGCAGTTGGACAAGATTGAAAGGATAGAAATTGACGCAGAAGATACTGCGGTCATGAACATCAGA
>JAGQXH010001138.1 GCA_020436695.1 Lewinella sp.
CTCCGCCCCCGCGCGGGACGCAGGGCGTTCGCTCGCTGCGATCGCCGCGGCCCAGGCGCGCAAGGCGTCGATCGCCTCGATCAGGACGCCCGCCGAACTGCGGAATTCGCCGGACCCCTGGGGCTGGTTGGCCAACGTCCACCACTCGAAAAAGCCTTGCTGCGCGAGCACCCGATCGAGCATCGGCGCGAGCTCGCGATAGGCCTCCTCGACTAGGCCGTGCTCAGCCAACTGGCGGACCGTGCGGGCTCCGAACCAGGTCCAGTCGCCCCCGTTTTGGTAGGAGTAGGGGCGCATCGACGGATTCAGAAAGTACCCCTCGGGGTAGGGCGGGTAGACGGTCAGCCCGATCGTGGCGGCCCCGGCGGCCTCGACCCTGTCGCGCATTCGTCGGTAGGTCGCGGCGACTTCCTCGGGCGCGAGCAGCCCGGCTTCCAGGGCGACGGTCGTGCCGCCGAAGTAGTAGATCGCGTCTTCGTCGAAGTCGGCGGGAAACGGCGAACCCGCCAA
>JAGQXH010001139.1 GCA_020436695.1 Lewinella sp.
TTTCAAAGTGCCTTCCATCTGCACATAACAAGCAGGCCATTTCGTTAATCCTGCAATAACTGCTCACTGAGCCCGAACCTGCCTGCGGTTCAGCGCCCTAATTCAGGCGCGCCGGTGAGATGGTGTTGCGAAGTAAACCTTTTTAATAATGAGACACGGAAAGAAGTTAAACCACCTCGGCCGTAAATCGGCTCACCGCAAAGCGCTGATGCGCAACCTGGCCTGTGCGCTGATCGAACACAAGCGCATCAACACGACCCTCGCCAAGGCGAAGGCCCTGCGTACTTACATCGAACCATTGGTGACCAAGTCGAAAGACAATACGACCCACTCCCGTCGTGTGGTGTTTAGCAACCTGCAGAACAAGTTGGCGGTGAAGGAGCTTTTCGATACGATTGGCCCTAAAGTGCTTGACCGCCCGGGCGGTTACATACGCGTGATCAAGACCGGATTCCGCCGCAGCGATGGGTCAGAAATGGCTATGATCGAATTGGTTGACTTCAACGAA
>JAGQXH010000113.1 GCA_020436695.1 Lewinella sp.
ATCTGTTAAAAACCCATTACATCGCTCACCTCGCTGCAGGTCTGGGAGGGATCATCACCATTGAAGGCGTTACCTGTTTTTCCGATGAGATTGACTATGGCGATTACGAGATCGAGAACGGCCGGTTAACAGTGCCGGATACGCCTGGTTTTGGCATGAAGCTTTGGAAGTAACACAAGATCATGAGTATTCTCAATAATTTTTATGATACTCGTCATAGCCTGACCAGCCAAAAGCCTTTATAATTGTCTTATAGCGAACAATGTAAAAACAATAAAATCACACCCAAATGAATGTACTGATTCATGCTCCATGGCAAGTGAATGAGTGGTTTGAAACCCTCGCTCGCGAGCAGATGGAAAAATTAATCACCTTTTACGACCGGATCGAGGGCGCGGATATCTACCTAAAAAATGACGAACATGATCCGGAAAATGGTAAAATAGTGGAGATCCGGCTGGCGGTACCCAAAAATGATCTGTTTGCTTCGGCACAGGCCGATGAGATTGAAAAAGCGCTCAATCTGGCAACCTCTAAGATCCGCCGGCAATTGATCAAAAGAAAAGAATTGTTAAATAAGCACTGAACCATAGCAGGAGGCACGTTGAATTGACAGGGTCATTTTAGCGGACATCAGATGGTTCCTAAAATCCAGGGAGTTGTTGTTGATTGCACATGAAGGATGTGTCCATCCGGCAATCAATAACAACTCTGTTAATTTGTAGCGGTCTCCTTACCCCAATTTATTTATAATCATTGTGATATTAACAATATAAATGCTTAAGCCGGCATTATAACTTCAATTGCGGATTTCATCTTTCGTCTCCCCTCTGGAATTGGAAGTATGAAATGAAAACTTTAACACTTTACTCCCGACCCGAATGACCATAATCAGGGTTTAATATATAGAAAACCCCTAATTTTATAAGCAGTGGATCCAAACTCATTCCAAGCAAATCAACACACCACTGTATAACCTTAGTCCTTCAACCAAAAAATCAATATAATATGCCCTTATCATCATCCCCCTCTGCTGAGGTCCGCCCGGAACGGATCATCCAAATGCTTCCCAAAAGTGTTGAAAATCCCGATCTGGTAAAATCTTATGTGGAGTTCCTTGCACGGGAAATGAAATACTGGTCAACCGATCTTTTACAAAGACAGAGAGAAGGAAGTTATTATATCGACTGGCTTTCCTGGCTGGAGCCACCTGTTTACAACGGCAATTCCGCGAAGCTTTTCCGGAAACTTATCCAAAAGGATCTTCCTGCGCTCAGACAACAGATTGATGAACATTCAGGGAATACGATGGATAATGAATCCAATTTTAACGAACTTCTATCTCTGCAAAAAGCCTATCACGGATTTTGTGAGCGTTATGATCAACTCAAATTGAATATGTTGGGTAAGATCGAAATGGGAGGAAATTTTACGATCTTCTAGACTGTTCTCATCAGCTGTGTGAATTTGACTTTTTTTCTGATCAGGATCTTTTTTCACTTATTGTAGTACCACAATGAGTGAAAAAAGGACTGTAGTAGTGTTGACTTTTTTCCTCAGACCGGTTTTCAACACGATATGATCATTTGTACATCATTATTTCCCCACAGAATCGCATGATTAGTATCTCATCCCACTTCTTTCAAAACACATAACAAAAAGATATTCTGGATAGCGTTCGTTTTTTTTCGCTACCAGATTGTTGCAGATCTAATCTTTTCCCGTCAAACGGAAAAACCGGGCACCCCTTTACCGCTTCACTGTAATATTCTTACCTTTGAGGCACTATGTGTAAACTAACGAACATCCATAAGAAAAAAAATTAATAATGAAGTTCTTCATTGATACAGCAAGCATTGATCAAATTAAAGAAGCTCGTGATCTGGGAATTCTGGATGGGGTGACTACCAATCCTTCCCTGATGGCAAAAGAGGGCATCACCGGGAAAAAAAATATCATCGATCACTACATAAAGATCGCCGATCTGGTAGATGGTGATGTGAGTGCAGAGGTGATCTCTACTGATTTTGAAGGCATCGTAGAAGAAGGTAAAAAACTCGCCGACCTTGCACCCAATATTGTGGTGAAAGTGCCAATGATTAAGGAAGGGGTGAAAGCCATCAGCTACTTCACGGAAAATGGCATCCGTACCAACTGTACACTGGTTTTTTCGGCCGGTCAGGCAATACTGGCGGCTAAAGCCGGTGCTACCTATCTCTCTCCCTTCATTGGCCGCATCGATGACATCAGCTGGGACGGCATGGACCTGATCCGTCAGATCGCAGAGATCTACGCTATCCAGGGATACGAGACTGAGATCCTGGCCGCTTCCATTCGGAGTGCCAAACACATTGTAGAAGCTGCTCAGGCCGGAGCGGACGTAGTAACCTGTCCCTTATCCGCTATCCTCGGATTACTGAAACATCCGTTGACGGATATTGGTCTGGCTCAGTTCCTCGCAGACTACAAAAAAGGCAATAGTTAAACTAGCCAAAGAGGCTATCACATACATACCAAGAAAGGAGGGGTTGGTCTTTTGATCAATCCCTTTTTGATGTTATGATGCTGTGGTCTTGTGCAGTACTAATACCAGTGGCCGGTAGTGCCCAACTGCCGCGTGATCTCATACAGCGCTATCCCACAGGCCTGCACCACATTCATGGACGTATTGCGCCCGTACATGGGAATGTGTACGGCCAGGTCGAGCAGGGCGAGCGTTTCCGGGAGCAGCCCTTTACTTTCCGCGCCAATGATCAGGGCAAGGGGTTGATGAGTGGTGAAGTCGGATTCAGTGAGGCTTTTACTCTGGTCGGTGATCTCCAGTCCGATCAGGGTATATCCGGCAATTCGCAACTCCTCTAGCGTTTCTGTTGTAGTACTGCGATAGTGATAAGGCACCCATTGATGAGTAGAGCGGGCCGTTTTGGCGATCCGCCGGTTGGGAGGCACCGGGCTCTGCCCACAACAGTAGATCGCACTTATGCCTAAGGCATCCGCCAGCCTGAACAAAGATCCGATATTCAACGGATCGGAAACGTCCTGGCAAACGATCACCACGGGAAATTGGCGTACGTCATTACGTACCTGATGGTGGCTTAACTGTTCGATACTACTGTTTTTTGGCTGATAAAAACGTAAATTTACGGTTAATCTATTTTTTTACCCATCACAAAATCCGACGCGCAGCATGTCCAACATCCGACAGTACTTTTTCATCCTGTTGATCTCCCTGCTTGCCCCATGGTCACTTACTTACAGCCAACAGGCGGCAAATGCTCTACCTATGGACCCGACGGTCATCACCGGTCAACTGGATAACGGGCTCAAATATTTCATCAAAAAGAACGAGAAACCGGAAAACCGGGCCGAACTGCGTTTGGCTGTTCATGCCGGTTCCCTCCAGGAAGACGAAGATCAACTCGGCCTGGCTCACTTTATCGAGCACATGGCCTTCAACGGCAGTGAACACTTCGCCAAGAACGAACTCGTTGATTATCTGGAACTGACCGGCGCCCGTTTCGGCCCCGACCTGAATGCCTACACCAGCTTCGAGGAAACCGTATATATGTTACAGGTACGCACCGACAGTATGGACCTTTTGGAAAAAGGCCTGCTGATCCTGGAAGACTGGGCCGGTGGGGTCAGCTTTGAAGACGAGGAAATTGACAAAGAACGGGGCGTAGTCGTTTCTGAATGGCGCTCCAGTCTGAGCCCCGATCAACGTATGCAGCAAAAGTCTTTTCCCGTGCTTTACAAGGATTCCCGCTACGCGGAGCGTTTGCCTATCGGCGATCCCGAGATCATCGAGCAGGCCGATTATGCGACCATCAAACGTTTTTATAAAGACTGGTACCGCCCCAGCCTTATGGCCGTGATCGCAGTAGGCGATTTCGATACCGGGTGGATGGAAGCGGAGATCAAACGCCGCTTTGCCGATCTGGTCAATCCCTCCACGCCTCGCCAGCGGGAAGAATATACCATTCCCATGCACAAAGAGACCCGGTCGGTGATCGAAACGGATAAGGAAAATTCTTTTACCCGGATACAGATCGCTTTCAAACACCCGGAAACGCCGGTACGCACCGAAGCAGATTATCGCCAGAGTCTCATCCAATCACTGTATAACCGTATGCTCAATGCCCGTTTGGTGGAGATCCGGCAACAACCCGATCCGCCCTTTACGTTCGCCTATTCGGGTTATGGTGGTGATCTGGGCAATCTTGACAATTATTTTCTCTACGCTTTTGTACCGGAAGGTGGCGTTGTGCGCGGCATCTCTTCGGTATACACGGAAACCTTGCGGGCCATGGCGCACGGTTTCGTAGAAACCGAGTTGGAAAGAGCCAAAGCAGAGACCATGTTGGGTGCCGAAAGAGCGTTTAAGGAACAGGATAAGACGCCTTCGGCCCGACTGGTAGGTGGACTGGTCAGTTACTTTACGGACGATTCACCTTTTCTCAGTGCGGAACAAAGGCTACAGTTGATCACGGAAATCTTGCCCACAATAAAACTGGAAGATATCAATCCCTTACCGAAAACGTGGATCACAGAAACCAACCGCACAATGGTGGTTACCGGACCGGAAAAAGAAGGGGCCACGCTTCCCTCTGAAGCGGAACTTCTTTCGGTATTGGATTCCATTGGGCAATTAGATCTGGAGCCTTATATCGACAAAGTTTCCGATGCGCCTCTACTCGATAAAGAGTTATCAACGGCCGAGATCACTGATGAAAAAACCTGGCCGGAACTGGGAGTAACCGAATGGACATTATCCAACGGCATCAAAGTGGTTTTAAAACCTACTGATTTTCAGAATGATCAGATCCAGTTTACCGCCTTTAGTCCGGGTGGTTCGTCTCTTTATCCGGATGAAGATTATTTCAACGCCAGTAATGCTGTAGCGATTCTCGATCAAAGTGGCATCAGTGAGTTTTCACTGACGGAGTTGAATAAGAAGCTGGCCGGTAAGAACGTGAGCGTGGGGCCGTATATCGGCGAGTTGGTGGAAGGGTTCAACGGAAGTACTTCTCCGGAAGACCTCGAGACCATGTTCCAACTGATCTATCTGTATTTTACCGCTCCACGTCAGGACGAAGAGGTACTACAGAGCTTTGTAGCGCAGCAGAAGTCCATTCTGGAAAATATTATGGTCAATCCCTACTACTACTTTGCCAACGAAAAACAAAAGATCAAATACCAGAACCATCCCCGCCGCAAGGCCATTCCGGATCTGTCGGATCTGGAAGGACTTGACCTGGACAAGATCTCCCGGATCTACAAAGATCGCTTTGCCGATGCCGGCGATTTCACTTTTATTTTTGTCGGCAATTTCACATCTGAGGGTATCCGTCCGCTACTGCAAAAGTATCTGGGTAGTCTGCCGGCTACCGGCCGGGAAGAAAGCTGGAAAAATGTACACGCTGATCTGCCGAAAGGCAAGATCGAAAAAACCTGGGTACGTGGTGCTGCTCCCAAAGCATTGGTGGAAATGGTCTACCACGGAGATTTTGACTACACGCCGGAAAATCGCTACGCTTTTACTTCACTAAACAGCCTGTTGGAGATCAAACTACGGGAAGCTTTGCGGGAAGATAAGGGTGGCGTGTATGGCGTGTCCGTACGTGATATCGCCCGGCAAAAGCCTGATTCCACTTATGCGGTAACCATCAGCTTCAATGCTGAACCGGACCAGGTTGACGATCTGATCGCAACGGCCAAAGAAGAGATCCGGAAAGTGATGGAAAATGGAGCGGAACAAACGGATATCACCAAAGTAACCGAAACACAAAGGCAGGGAAAGATCAGAAATCTGAAAGAGAATAGCTATTGGCTGGGACGCCTCAACGGCATTTATCAGAATGGTGATGCCATGGAAAATCTTACAATGGAAGCCCTGGAGGAAGCGATACGCAGATTGAATAGTGAGGTGCTTCAGGAAGCTGCCCGAAAATATTTCGGTACTGAGAATTACATGCAGTTTGTATTGCTGCCGGAAGGAGGGGACGAAGATTGATCCATCATCATTAATCATCGTTTATTTTCAATCAGAATCATAAGTAATTGAAAATTAGACTATCATCTCTCAGGTATTGTTGCCAGCAGCAATTCCCTATTTGGATTTCGCAATACTGAAGTTCTGGGCTTGAAAGCAGCAAGGTGTGGCAGATTTTCAAATCTGCCACACCTAATTCCTGTTAATCCAGCAAACGCTCCGCCCGCGGTTCCAGATCCGTCAACTCCGCAATGCGGACCGGATGACCGGATTCAATACTCTTACGGGCAGCAATACCGATGAGACAGGACATGGCACCGTCGCGTACACCAGCCGCGTGATGCAGCGGATCGGGAGCACTGGGGTCCTTGAAAATTTTATCCTGTAAACGGCCGTCACCGCCGCCATGTCCACCGCGTTCGTGGGCCACCGGGATGGTTTGGTACTTGTTCCAGAGATTGTGCAGGATGACGGGGTTAGCTTCTACATCATCGCCTCCATTATTCTGATTCATTTCCGCAGCGTGCAGCTCAGACTGATCCAGGTTCTCATTTTTCATCCAGGGGATATCCTGCCAGGCCTCTACCCTTCCGTCCTTACCGTTGAAAGCAACACGCCAGCCTTCAAAGGGTGAATAGGTGGTAAGTGAATAGTTCAACACTACGCCATTCGCATACTTTACCTGCGCTGACATCTTATCGTAGATGTTGATATCATGGCGGAAGAGACAATTATCGCGGATATAGCCGTCGTATTTCTCATTATCGACGTAAAGCCTCATTGACCTTTCGTCTTTGGTGATGTCCCAATAGAACTTACAATCCTTTTTATGCTCACAAGTACGGCATTTATCGCCACGGAACGGGCCGTTGCTACCGTAGTGTTCCAATGCACCATAGGCAAATACTTCTACCGGATCGGAATCGATCCACCAGTTAAGCAGGTCAAAGTGATGGGTAGCTTTATGTACCCACAATGATCCGCTGGACTGACGCAGTCCGTGCCAGCGACGGAAATAGGAAGCACCGTGATAGGTATTCAGGTACCAATGAAAGTCAACGGAGGTCAGCGGGCCTACTGATTTTTTGGCCAACAGTTCTTTAACTTTGGTCATATAGGGGCTCCAGCGGTAGTTGAAACCTACGATCAGGTTCTTATTGGATCTTCTTTCCGCATCCAAAATAGCCTGACACTTTCCTTCATCAGTAGTCAGCGGCTTTTCGGTGAGTACATCGCAGCCCATATCCAGGCCTTTGATGATAAACTCATGGTGAGTAGAGTCTTTGGTAGTTACAATCACCAGATCAGGCTTCACCGTACCGATCATCTCTTCGAAATTGGTAAAGACCGGGCAATTAACCCCCATATATTCCTTGGCGTATTCCAGACGTCCAGGGTTGATATCACATAGACCGACAAACTCCAGAATATCCGGATATTCCTGTACTAATCGTTTTCCCCAGAAACTGGTACCTCGCACGCCAGTACCAGTCAGTACAACGCGTAGCTTTTTATTGCCCAGACCAAAGTGCAGGGGGGCTCCTACCGTACTACCGGCAGCCAACATACTAATGGCGGTTACAAATTGACGACGTGAAAATGTAGTACTCATTCATTCGATTTTTAGACGGTATACGGTACACGGTCGACCGGTAAAGTCGAAACCTCATTCTCGGACAATCGCATTAGCCCGCCCCGTCTGGTTTTATTTGTAATTGACAGAATTGGCAATTAGAATGTGCAGATATTGACGTGGTCGGTCTCACTACACTCCAACATCTAATAAGAAAGGACGTGCCAAGCCCCTACTCACCCTGCATAGCTGCCTCACTTTTCATTTGCTTTTTCCAACGGAAATAGGCGTCAGCGGCAATAATGACGTAAATGATCATCAGTAGTGAAAACAGATAGGCACCCTGTCTGGCGTACAGCCATACGTATAATGCATCCGCCAAAACCCAGTACAGCCAGGTTTCCAGTTTCTTTTGGACCAGTACCAGGGTGGCGATAATAGACAGAATGGTGGTAAAGGCATCTGGGTAAGTAGCCGCAGCTTCTGTGTATTCAGAAAAAAAGTACCCGAACAAAAAGGTAGTTGGGAAGAGAATAGCAGTGTACAGAATATGCTCTCCGGCCGTAAGATGGGTGGTCGTTCTTATTTCACCCTCGCTTTCTCCCCTACGCCACTGGTACCAGCCTACAATGGCCATCGCCACATAGAACAATTGCAGGAGAGCATCCATCCACAGATGATAAAATGCAAAGGACGCATAGGCCCACAGACTACAACTGATGATGCCCCAAAACCAGCACCAAATGTTCTCCCGGGCGGCAAGGAGGACGTAAATCAGGGCGGTAATGGTGACGGTCCAGTCGATCCAATTCTGAGTGCGGATCTGCTCGATGAGTTGTGAAAGGATATCCATGCTGCGAAGAACCGTAAATTTCCTGGGAAATGGAAGGGGCTATAAATGTGGAAGGACATCCTGTGCATTCAGGATGCCCTTCCAATGGAGATCTTTTTAACGAACGTCTTTACGCAATACGGCAAAGAGTTATTTCTCCAGCTTAAAACTATATTCCAGATTCTCGATGATGGGATAATCATCCACATCATTCTGGTTGAGCATCACGGTAACGTCGATGACCTCATCGTAATCTTTTTCCGTACTATCGAACAGGATGTGAATAAAGCCTTCTTCTCCCGGCGCTACTTCATCCTTGGAATAATCAGCCGTAGTACATTCACAGGCAGTCACAATGCCGATGCTCAGGGGCGTTTCCCCCTTATTGACGAACCGATACTTAAACTCACGGGTCTCGCCTTTTTTCACCGTTCCCAGCTCCACTTTCCGCTCATCAAATTCCATGATGGGCATATCTTTCAGCGATTTGCCATACAGGGAAGACATTTCACTGACTTTCAGCGTGTCCTGCACCGGCAAGCTCTTGCGGTCGTTGCTTGGCTTACTGGTCGGCTTTTTACGCAATTCGGTGCGTTTGATGGTGATGCTGGTCGGCCCCTCAATGATCTTGAACTCCGTACGGCGATTGAGCAGATGAGCAACTTCCTTTTCTTCATCCGTAGCCAGGGCGTCGATATACTCCGGTGTCAGCACATCTCCTTCCTTCAGGAAAGGGCGTATGGCTGCCACCCGGGCACTGACCGTCTGCGGTTTGGTCTCTCCGTAACCTACCGCTTCGATCCGGCTCCGCGTTACACCATTGCGCACCAGCCATCGGCGGGCGGATTCGGCCCGTCTCTGCGATAATTTCTGGTTGTAATCATCATCCCCCCGATAGTCGGTATGGGAGCTGAGTTCGATCCGCATATCCGGATATTGTTCCAAGAGTCCTTTTACTACAGTAAGATCGCTTTCTGCTTCATCTTTGATACGGTCATCGTCGAAATCATATAAGATGTTCTCGAGTACTATGGCTTCTTCGATAGTGATCGTATCGATCTCCGGCTCGGCCGGCGGTACCGGTTTCATTTTCAGGAAAAAGCGATGCTCGAAGGTCTTGGCTTCTTTCAGGCCGACGGTATTGAGACTCACCGAATCCGGGTAATATCCTTCTTTGGTAGCGACTACTTTGTAAGGCATCTCAAGTTCCAGGCCATAATCAAAGCGGTTGCCCCGGTCATTGGTCTTGGCATCCGGGCTACCCGGATCGTCGTTTACCATGGTCATCAGTGAGACCGTAGCTCCTTTCAGCGGCTTTTTATCTTCCGAGAAAACACCCACGACCAGATCAGCGTACAGTTCAGCAATACTGAAGCTGTAGATATCATCGCAACAGGTCTTACTTTTCAGGGATCTGCCCTCCGGACGGTTAGAGGTGAAATATCCGTTATAACCACTTTCATCCAGCCGGAAATACAGATCATCTACACTGGAGTTGAAGCTTTTACCCATGTTCTTGGGCTCACTCCAGGCACTACCATCCCAAACCGAGTAGAAAATATCGTAGCCGCCAAGTCCGGGATGTCCATCGGAACTAAAATACAGCGTACCATCGTGATAATGCGGGCTGTATTCATTGCCAATGCTGTTGATAGTCGCCCCCAGATTGACCGGATCGGAGTATTTTCCTGCGCCCAGATAGGTAGCATAGTAGATGTCGTAGCCGCCATGCCCACCTTCCATATCGGACACAAAAAATAGCACTTCCTTGCCGAAGAGTTCTCCCACCGTAGGATGAAGGGCCAGGTAATCGCCATTCACACCTTCTACTTCATTGGCACTCAGCCAGCCGCCGTCGCCGTATTCGCTCAGGTAGATCTTGGTCTCTCCCGGCTTATTCCCCTTCAATTGAACCCGGTTGAAATACATGCGCCGTCCATCCGCCGTAACACTTGGGTTGACCGAATGAAAACCCGGACGATTGATCTTTTCATCCAGCGCCTCCGGTTTGTCCCATTCGTCATCATCTTTGGCCGACTGGAAGATCTTGGCGTAAAAATCATCACCGGCATCACTGACGATGGTAACTTCTTTTCGTTCTTCCAGCGCCGCAAAATATAGCTTCTGCCCATCAGACGACATGGTCGGAGAATATTCCGATGTCGGAGAATTTACGTTGCGTCCGGCACTTTCTATGGTTACGCCCTGCGGATTTTCCGGCAACACCATCGCCAGTTCGATACCATTGATCTCATTCTGGGCCTTTTTCTTCATGTCCGGGTCATCCGAAAGCAGCAGGTATTCCTGGAAGGCCGTCATGGCTTCATCGTATTTACCCTGCATTTTCAGGGAACGTGCGAACAGAAAACGTTCTTCGGGAAACTCCGTATCCTCCGCCCGGCGCAGCAGCCGTGTATACCAGCGTTCGGCACGTGCATAGTCGCGCAGCTCGTAGTTCATTTTGGCAATAATGGGGATCAGAGCCCGTTCTTCCCGCTCATCAAAGGCTTTTTCGTACCATTCCAGGGCATTGTAATAGTCCTGATTCCCCACCAGTTCCTCAGCCGTCTCTATCATGGTATCGTAGGAAGGTTTATTGAGAGGCTGGGCGCTCAGCGTAAGAAAAGTAGCCAGAGAAAAAATGAAAAGCGTAAAAAGCCTTTTCATAGTATCAATTTTTATTTGGTGGTTTTGCCGCCTCAGGTGAATATCCCGCTTGGATCTACTTACCGGCAGCACCATTTAGTATAACGAAAAACGGGGCGGCTTATGTTTAACAAACCGTTAAAATCACTTAAAACTGCGGACAGAAAATAGCCGGTTTTACGTTGGGCTTCTTATAGACCTTAATGATGTAATAGGCCGCAATCTCAAAGGCTCCGTTGTAGTCATTGATGCGGTGCCGGTCAGAAAGGGTAATATCGTAACTCAATGCGGCCCGAAGATCTTTGTATTCCATTCCCAGCAGCACTTTGGCGGCATCACCCACGCGATAACCCAGACCGAAATTGGCTTTGGCATCCGGATTGATCCGGTAGCCTCCCCAGGCCTGAATGCCGATCTCAGACTGACCGGCCGTGGTCTGGAATAAAAAAGTGGGTTCAAAGCTTAAAAGGTCGGTTACCTGGGTCAACAGTCGCCCATGAGCAACAATCTTCATGGGGCGATCTTTGGGCCCTGCCGGTGTAGGGGTCGGGTTAGGATTACCGGAACTACTGCCGCCCTCGAAAGAATAATTCGGCGTTGTGATATGACCGGCTGCCACTCCTATTTCAAAACGGGTCTTCTCATTGACCGTAGAGCGAAACATCAGACCGGCGTTGATATCGCTGTAGGAAGTCTGGTTCTCTTCGTTATCTCCCGGTTTGGTACCGCCTCCGGTCTGAATACCCAGTGGGTCGGTAGTGGAGGGATTGCCTAAACCTCCGAGGCTCTCGTCAAATGTATCTGAAAACACACCGGAACCATATTCGTATTTACGGGAGGTGCTTCCCCACTGAACACCAAGGGTCAATACGTTTTTTTGCTGTTTGTCGATCGCAAAGTGATAACTACCGGACAGACCGGAAATATTGGTTTTGAGCCGAAGACTACCGGCATTGTCGCTATACACCATAAAACCGGCCCCGATCCAGTCTTGTTTCCGAAAACCCTGAATGATCGGTGCATCTACATAAAAACTCGGCGAATAGTAGCCTCTTGCATCCGTGATCCCAAAGTCCTGAGCCCGGTAGATCCCCCCGATCCGGGCAGTCCCCTCGAATGCACCGGTCAGTGCCGGATTGAGGGACAATGGGGCCATATTAAAGAGGGAATTGTGAATGTCCTGGGCAGCCAGAGTACTGCAAAATAAAAGCGCGCCGAAAATAATGTGTAGCGGTTTTTGTATTTTCATATACGGTCCTTTCTTTAGGGCGAAAGATAATTTTTTTTGACTAAACTTGCCGCAAGTTAACTTTTAAACCTTCGGGCTCCAAACGAGCAAAACTATTATTTTCTTAATTACCCGACAAATTTAGGATAAGCGGCAGTTATTCGGTAAACAGTGATGATCAGCCCAAATCGACATTTATATTTATTCAATATGAGGCCCGGTCGGCATTCAGCGGATAACTTGATCGAAAGTATTATCTTAGCCAGTAGCCGGATCTCATTGAACCATTTACTAAAAAAGCCATTACTTATCGCAAGGCCAATGTTATTATGACTGAAAACGCAGCTGTTGTTTTACCCGATCTCAAGCAGGAGATCAAGCGGGTCATCCAGACCGGCATTTCCACCTTGGATCAGGACATATCCCTGAATGAGTTGCTGGCCGGCCAGGTGAAGCATGGTCATCTCCTGAGTGATCTGATCATTCGCACAGGTGATGCCGGCTATGCTCTACTGTCTCGCCCTGATGCATCTGCCGTAGATCTAAAGAGGTCCTTTATCACCACATTTGACTGGCCTGGCCCGGCTAAGGCCTTTTTACTGCTCTGGCGCGATATCATTTTTGAACTGCAAAAAGCCGGCATCCTGCAACAGATCGGCGAAGTAGAGCCGGAAGCCCTGCAAGCGTTACGTTCCAGATCACAATACGCCCTTCAGGAAGCATCTACTGAATTGCTGGGGTTTACCGATCATAAATTGCAACAACTGCATCGTCAGAAAAAAAATATTGACCGCTATCTCGATAAGCTCCGTTTACAGACCAACCCTTGGCCGGTCTATCGAGAACAAATTCAATCGATCAACAGTCAGATGGAAGGACTGCTTGCTTCCTATCAGGAGTTGGGTCAGATCGCCGATCATTTTGCCACATTGCAGTCCGATCTGCAAAAAAGTGTGGCCTCCTGTCGCTCAGAAGTCAAACAGCAAATGGAGATGGCTCAACGCATCAGCCGTTCCATTGAATCCGAAGAAGACAGCAAACCTTCCAAAATAGCCGGTCAACTTGAAGATAAAGAGGCCGAGATCCAGTTGGTGCATCACGTTAATGAATTCCTTGAAAAAAGTGAACGGGACATTGCGCTCCTATCTGAAAAGATGCAGGTACCGGTAGCCGTGATCGGCGGTCTTATACAGTACAAAGAGATCAATTTTCAGCGCGCCGGCCGGCAGTGGCTGGATTCCGAGATCCTCCCCCTGATCTACGAGATATGGGAACTGACCGAACTGAATACCAACGGGCTGAAAATGGCCCTGCTGAATATGCGCAACCGGGCCCTGCTACTGGCTTCCGATGCTAAAGAGGGCAAGCCGGTTGACTTCGACCGTAAGGATCTCACGCAGCCACTGCAAACTTTTATTCGTAGATCCGGGTCAACCGAGGAGGAGATCACCAAACTACAGCGGCTTATTATTATCCGGTTATCCCGTGATTTCAACCTAAAACATCTTTACAGCGATCAGGAAAGCTTCCTGCCGGTGCCGCTGCAATCGACCATCAATAAATTAAGGGTCAATCAAAATGCCCTGGTCGTTTCCGCCCGGAACTGGATACAGGCACAAACCCGGAATTTCAGGAATTTCCAGCGAACTGTCGAACTGGAAGAAGCATTGTCCATTTCGGAAAAAGTAGTTCGTTACCTCCAGAGCCGCAACTGGGAAACTGCGAATACGCATTACAACAGCATCTTTCTGACCAAAGGCTACATCGGCGAATCGTTCTGGGTGGGTCGTGAGGATGAACTGAATCACCTGGATAAACTGATCCGTGACTGGCGGGGCGGATTTCGCGGTGCCGTGCTACTTACCGGTCAGCGACTCAGTGGCAAATCACTGCTTGGCGAACTGGTGGCCAATCGTTTTTTCCCTCAACATACCATCCGCCTGCAACCGCAATCGGTCATTTCGGTAGACAGCCGACGTATAACGACCACCTACGACCTGGAAGAAGCACTGAATTTCATTCGAAAATATACCCTCAACAAGCCCTGCCTGATCTGGATTGACGATCTGGAGTTGTGGCGGGACCCAAATGTGCCGCTCGGCAAAAATGTTAATGCGTTGCGCCGGTTCATCGATGATTACGGCAATCAGCTGTTCTTCATGGTCAGCATGAGCAATAGCCTGCGTCATCATCTCGATCAGTTCTATGACCTCATCAAAGTCTTTCAGGCGGAGATCAACCTGGACCGGATGCCGCTACAGGATGTACGGGAAGCCATCATGATCCGGCACGGGGCTACGCATAAAGAACTACTCGACAATAAAGGTCGGGAAATGACTCCACAACATTTCCAGCAAATAACAACAAAAGTGTATAAAGCCGCCCACGGCAATATTGGAGAAGCCCTTAACATCTGGGCATTTTCTACTGAGGCTGTGGATGAAGACCGGGTGTTGCTGCAAATGCACACCTTGTATGAACTGCCCGATTTTATTACGCCGGATAATGCCGTACTTTTATCCAGTATATTGCTGGCCAGAAAGATCAATGAATACCGGCTGCGGAAATTATTCGGTCCCGTCTTCTCGGACAAATACCGGGGCGTATTGCAGCGGCTGATCAGTGTGGGGCTGTTGCGTCGCACTTCCGATGGTTGGCTTGAGATCACGGAATCAGCCGGAAATGACCTTGGGCGCCTGCTTGAAAAGAAATTATACCTGAAATACCTTAAGTGACGGAGCAAAAATAAATGAACCAATTTTAGGTTTTTAATATTTCGCTAAGCCATTGACTAACAGGAAAT
>JAGQXH010001140.1 GCA_020436695.1 Lewinella sp.
GTGAAGCCCATCCTGTCGGATCGATGCTTCAAGTGCCACGGGCCCGACGAAAAAACCCGCGAGGCCGGCCTGCGGCTCGATACGAAGGACGGCGCCCTCGCTGCCCTGGTGGATGAAGACGGCAACCCGACCGATCTGCACGCGATCGTGCCCGGCGATCCACGAAACAGCCAGCTGGTCGCCCGCGTCCACGCGACGGACCCGGAAGAGCGGATGCCGCCGGCGGACTCCAAGCTCTCACTGTCCCCTGTCGAAATCGCCACCCTCGAACGCTGGATCGAGCAGGGGGCGGAGTGGAAGGATCACTGGGCGTTCACCCCGCCGGCTCAGGCGGCCCGTCCGGAAGTGCGTGCTGCCGGATGGCCCCGCAACGAGATAGACCGGTTCGTGCTCGCGCGCCTCGAACGCGAGCGCCTGGAGCCGGCCCCCGAAGAAGTGCCGGAACGCTGGTTGCGGCGCGCTTCGCTGGACATCACCGGGCTGCCGCCGTCGATAGAGGAGCTCGATG
>JAGQXH010001141.1 GCA_020436695.1 Lewinella sp.
GGTGCATCGGGATGCCCTACTGGAAAAAGGCTTCAAATTCAGCTACTTCACCAATGAATACCGGACTAAATCCGGCAATGTTTATTACTTCTGCTACGATCATGGCTACCTGTATCTGGAAGACGGCTATCTGGCGCTCGTTATCCGGCAGCAGTATGTGGAATGATTATTTAGCACCGTTGCCAGTTGCCGGTTTGTCAACCGATTAACTGGCAACAGGCAACAGAGTGTACTTCAGGTATAATGGAATAAATATTCCGGGAATTCTACACAAACCTTTGTGACCAGGTTTTACCTTTGCGGTTCAATCACAATACGACCGATATGGACCTTAACCAGATCCCTAAACTCCGCAATCACGACTCCGGCCAGTTCTTTCTCATTGCCGGGCCTTGTGCCATCGAAGGCGAGCAAATGGCGCTGGACATTGCCGAACAGGTATCGGCTATCTGTGACCGCTTACGTATCCCCTATATATTCAAAGGTTCTTACCGTAAAGCCAATCGT
>JAGQXH010001142.1 GCA_020436695.1 Lewinella sp.
GGTAAACGTACCGCAGGGTAAATATGCCCTCCAACTGGCTTCTTATCGCAATATCGATAATGCCCAACGGCAGTTGACTGCGTTGAGAAAGAAAGGATTAAATGATGCTTACCTGCTGGAAACCAGCAATAGCGGCGGTAAGCTGTACAAAATATTACATGGTCCTTATGGTAGCAAAGAAGCTGCTACCCAGGAATTGCAGCATTTCAAGAGCAATATGCTGCTGGATGGGATCGTCATTCTTCTTCAATAAGTGACGGAGCAAAAATTGGTTCATTTATTTCCGTCAAACTACTAAGATAGTCAAGATGTGAGCAAGTGAGTGATCGAATTGATTCACCTGCTCACATCCTCTCCACCTCACTTACTATTTTGCGCCATTGGCCTGCTCTTCCAGCGAAGCCAGGTATTTGTTCAATCGTTCCATCGGTTTTACGATAGCGATCCGGCCGGACCGGACGAATTCGTAGATACCAATGTGGCGCAACTCATCCAGCAGGGCC
>JAGQXH010001143.1 GCA_020436695.1 Lewinella sp.
TGAACAACACCATCCAGGACGTGCTGGTGCGGCGCGCCCGCATGCAGGGGAAGAACGCCTGCTGGGTGCCGGGCGTCGATCATGCATCCATCGCCACCGAGGCCAAGGTGGTGAAGAAGCTCCGCGACGAGGGACTTACGAAGCAGGAGCTCGGCCGGGACAAGTTCCTGGAGCATGCCTGGGCCTGGAAGGAGCAGTACGGCGGTGTGATCCTGGAGCAGCTCAAGAAGCTCGGCGCCAGCTGCGACTGGGAGCGTACCCGCTTCACCATGGAGCCCTCCCTGAGCGATGCGGTGATCGATGTGTTCATCGACCTGCACAAGAAGGGGCTCGTGTACCGTGGCCAGCGCATGGTGAACTGGGATCCCCAGGCGCTCACCGCCGTCAGCGACGAGGAGGTGATCCACAAGGAGGTGAACTCCCGCCTGTACCATGTCCGCTACAAGATCGAGGGCACGGACGACGAGTGGATCACCATCGCCACCACGCGTCCGGAGACCAT
>JAGQXH010000114.1 GCA_020436695.1 Lewinella sp.
TTATGGCCGGTTGGTCGGGGCTTTCAATGCGTACAATCTGCTGGCAGTTTATGCAGTGGCCGTATTACTTGGTCAGGACCGGATGGAGGTATTGACTGCACTCAGTAACCTGACTGCCGCCGAAGGCCGGATGGAGTACGTTTTCGACGAGAAAAGCGGTGTTACGGCCATCGTCGATTACGCGCATACGCCGGATGCACTGGAAAAAGTACTGGAAACCCTCGTGGAATTGCGCAAACCAGGAAGCCGGATCATCACAGTGGTAGGTTGCGGCGGTGATCGCGACCGGACCAAGCGGCCGAAAATGGCGCATATTGCTGCTACTCTGAGCAATGAGGTGATCCTGACCTCCGACAATCCACGCTCGGAAGATCCCATGGAGATCCTCCGGGAAATGGAAAAGGGGATACCGGCCGGATCGACAAAGACGGTCCTGACCCAGGTAGATCGGCGGATGGCCATACGCACGGCCATTCGGTTGGCGAAAGCGGGAGACATCGTTCTGGTTGCCGGAAAAGGACACGAAAAATATCAGGAAATCAAGGGGGTAAAACACCCCTTCGATGATAAAGAAATTCTTAAAGAAGAGTTTCGGGGATAACTAGCGAGCTTTACTACATTTGCCCTTTAATTGAGAAAATTATGCTAATTCAATTTTTGGAATGGTTCAGGGATAATGTTTGGGACTTTCCCGGATCAGGATTAGTCAACTACGTTACCTTTCGGGCCGGGCTCGCCACTATACTTTCACTGATCATTTCCATGATCTTCGGAGGTAAGATTATCCAATATTTGAAACGATTGCAAGTCGGAGAGACGGTAAGAGACCTCGGCCTTACCGGGCAGAAAGCCAAGGAAGGCACTCCTACCATGGGTGGTGTCATCATCATTATGGCCATACTGATCCCCTGTCTGCTGGTGTGTGATCTGAGCAACGTATACGTGCTGCTGATGATCATTTCTACTATCTGGATGGGTATCATCGGTTTCATTGATGATTACATCAAGGTATTCCGAAAGGACAAAGAAGGCCTGAAAGGCAGCTTCAAGATCCTTGGTCAGGTGGGCCTGGGGCTGATCATTGCCCTGACGATGATGTTCAGCGATCAGGTGGTCGTCCGCACGGATGTAGCCACAGCACAGGAGATGCATTTTGAGGAACAACGGGTCAGCGAGATCACCCAGGTGGCAAAAGCAAACGGTAAGCTGGAGGCTAAGGCCGATTACAAGGCGCTCATCACCAATGTACCTTTTACCAAAGGCAATCGCCTGGATTATCGCAGCCTGATACCGCTGCCCCGGGAGAAAGCCGGCAACTGGGTATGGCTGTTGTTCATCCCCCTGATCATTGTGATTGTCTCGGCGGTGAGCAACGGTGCTAATCTGACTGACGGACTGGACGGGCTGGCTACCGGCGTATCTGGCATTGTCGGGCTTACGCTGGCCGTATTTGCCTACGTATCCAGTAACGCCATTGCTGCTGATTATCTGGGTATTATCCAACTACCGGGCACGCAGGAACTGACGATCTTTGCTGCCTGCTTTCTGGGAGCGAGCCTGGGATTTCTCTGGTACAACTCCTATCCGGCCACGGTTTTTATGGGAGATACCGGTAGCCTGACCATCGGTGGTATTATTGCTGCTATGGCCATTCTGTTGCGAAAGGAATTGCTGATCCCTTTCATCTGTGTCATTTTTCTGGCGGAGAATATCTCGGTGATGATGCAGGTCGGGTACTTTAAATATACACGCAGAAAGTACGGTGAAGGGCGGCGCCTGTTTTTGATGGCACCTTTACACCATCATTATCAGAAAAAGGGGATATCGGAAGTCAAGATCGTGACCCGTTTCTGGATTGTGAGTATACTATTTGCCGTGTTTACCATTTTGACCTTGAAAATCAGATAAATGCGAGTAGTAGTTCTCGGTGCGGGCGAAAGTGGGGTAGGAGCGGCCATACTCGCCCGGCAGCAGCAATACGAAGTTTTTGTTTCCGATCGTGGAAATATACAAGATCAATATAAGGCCGAACTGACGGCCCGAGGCATTCCATACGAGGAAGGCCGGCACACGGAATCATTGATATTGAATGCCGATGAAGTGGTCAAAAGCCCAGGGATACCCGATAAGGTAGAACTGGTACAAAAACTATTGCAGCAAGGCATCCCTGTGATCTCGGAAATTGAATTTGCGGCACGGTTCTCCCAGGGGAAACTCATTGGGATCACCGGTAGTAACGGCAAGACGACTACCAGTACGCTTAGTTGGCATATTCTGCATACGGCCGGGCTGAATGTAACCCTGGCGGGCAATGTCGGCCGGAGTTTTGCCTGGCAAACGGCGGAGGATGATACCGAATATTACGTACTGGAACTGAGTAGTTTCCAACTGGACGGCATCCGGCAGTTTCGGCCTATAGTGGCCATGCTGCTGAATATCACTCCGGACCATCTGGATCGCTATGATTATAAGATGGAAAACTACATCCGGTCAAAATTCAGGATCGGTATGAATCAACAGGCGTCGGATCACTTCCTTTATAATGGAGATGATCTGAACATCGTCCACCATCTGGATGAGATCGATAATCCGGCGCAGAAGATCAATATCAATAGCGGGCGTATCAATGGAACGCTGCTGGAACTTGACAATAGGCAATACGATCTGGCCTCAACGGCCTTGCGCGGACGGCATAATGCCATGAATGCCCTGTTTGCTATTCAACTGGCACATTTGCTGGATATCCGGCCGGATGTTATTCAACAGGCTCTGGAATCCTTTCAGCCGGTTGAACATCGTCTGGAAAGAGTGGCCGTGGTCAATGGTGTGGAATACATCAACGACAGCAAAGCCACAAATGTGGATGCCGTGTTTTACGCTCTGGAAGCCATGACTCAACCGGTGGTCTGGGTGGTCGGCGGACAGGATAAAGGCAATGATTACGGCCCGTTACAGTCGCTGGTGCAAGACAAAGTAAAAGCCATCGTCTGTATGGGAGTAGATAATGTCAAGATCATTGAAGCCTTCAGGCATCTGCACCTGCCGATGGTAGAGACCGGATCGGCACAGGAGGCAGTGGAACGATCTGCCGCACTGAGCGCACCAGGAGATATCGTTTTGTTGTCTCCGGCATGTGCAAGTTTTGATCTGTTTAAGAATTATCTGGACCGTGGACGGCAGTTTAAGGATGCCGTGCTGGCCTTGCAGGGATGAGGAATGAGGAGTGAGGCCCCCTCTGCCTTCGGCATCTCCCCCTCAGGGGAGAACAAGTTAAGAGAAAGGATAGGGCTGATGATTATGATTGTCTTCTAAGGTGTGTAAAGGAAAATTAAGGTTTGATTCTACCTTTTTGGGGAAAGGTAGTTACGAGGAGTGAGGAATGAGAAGAAGTTGAAATTTGTTCCCTTTAACTGACAACTGACAACTGACAACTGACAACTGACAACTGACAACTGACAACTGACAACTGACAACTGACAACTGACAACTAGAGAAAATGAGCAATATCGCAGCCAGAATATATGCAGATTTGAAGGGCGACAAGGCCATTTGGGCCGTGATGGTGCTGCTCGGCATCTTCTCGATCCTGGCCGTGTACAGTGCGAGTGCTACCTGGCTGTTGGCTTATAAGCGGGATGGCAACACAGAATTTTACCTGTTCAAACACGCCGGCATACTGGCCGTCGGATTCCTGTTGGCTTATCTGGGACATTTGTTGCACTACATGAAGTACAACAAATGGTCACCGGTCCTGCTGGTAATATCGGTCCCACTGCTGGTGTTGACCATATTTTACGGGGTAGAGATCAATGATGCGAGGCGCTGGATAAGTATTCCTTATACTGGACTAACCTTTCAGCCTTCGGATCTGGCCAAACTGGCGCTCATACTTTACGTAGCACGTTCTTTGACTTCCAAGCAGGAGTACATTAAAGATTTTAATAGTGCTTTTCTGCCGATCATCATGCCGGTATTGATCATCTGTAGTTTGATCGCACCTGCCGACTTGTCGACTGCGATATTGTTATTTGTCACCTGCCTCTTTATGATGTTTGTGGGAAGGGTATCGCTGCAGTATATCGGATTGTTGCTCTTTCTGGGCGTAGTAGCTTTTGCATTGCTGTATGCCTTGGGAGATATCTATCCGGATTTCGTGCGATCTGCTACCTGGGTACGCCGTTTGCGCGATTTTGTAGAAAATCCCAATGACGTTCATCAACAGGTCATCCAGGCAAAAATGGCCATTGCCAACGGGGAATGGTTTGGGTTAGGCCCCGGCAACAGTATTCAGCGAAATTTCCTGTATGCCTCGCATTCGGATTTCATCTATGCCATTATCGTAGAGGAATACGGGATCATCGGTGGTGCTTTTCTGATCTTTCTGTATGTTTTTCTGCTTTTCCGGGTAACCCGGATGGTGACGAAAAGTCCGAAAGCTTTTGGGGCAATGGTAGCTATGGGATTGAGTATGCTGCTGGTGATACAGGCTTTTGTAAATATTGCCGTGGCGGTCAATCTGGTGCCGGTAACGGGTCTGACGCTACCTATGATCAGTCAGGGGGGAACCTCCATTGTGTTCACCTGTATTTCCTTCGGGATCATACTGAGTGTGAGCAAATATATTGACGCGAGTAGCTGATGAAAGGGTGAGGAGGTGAGACTGTGAGAAGGTGAGTCACTCACTATATCACAACATCACCATATCACAATATTTAACTGATGAAAACAAAGATCATAATCAGTGGCGGCGGAACGGGAGGACATGTATTTCCGGCCATTGCCATTGCAGATGCGATAAGAGAAAAAGAACCTGAGGCAGACATCCTCTTTGTAGGTGCCGAAGGAAAAATAGAGATGGAAAAAGTTCCTGAAGCGGGTTATCCCATCAAAGGATTGTGGATAAGTGGTTTCCATCGGCAATTGACATTGCGGAATTTACTGTTCCCATTCAAACTGGTGGCCAGTTTGGTAAAGGCCTGGGGCATTTTACGACAGTTCCGGCCGGATGTAGTAGTGGGGGTTGGTGGTTTTGCCAGCGGCCCGGTGCTGGAAGTGGCCAATCGAACGGGATTTGCCACTCTGATCCAGGAACAGAACTCTTACGCCGGAGCGACCAACCGTCTGCTCGGCAATAAGGTCAGCCGGATCTGTGTGGCCTACGAGCATATGGAGCGCTACTTCCCGGCAGAAAAACTGGTGCTGACCGGCAATCCGGTTCGCAAAGACCTGTTGATGACCCAGCCGACCAAAGAGCAAGGCGCGGCCCATTTCGGATTTAACCCGGAGCGCCCTATTCTTTTTGTTTTCGGTGGCAGCCTGGGGGCCCAGTCCATTAATGAGGCAATGGCCGCCAATGCGGAATTGCTGGCGGCTCATCCCGAGGTACAGGTGTTGTGGCAAATGGGTAAGCTCTATGTGGAGCGGTTTGGCGACTGTGATACCGCCCGCCTGCCCAATGTAAAAGCACAGGCCTTTGTCGACAATATGAACATGGCCTATGCTATGGCCGATCTGGCTATTTGTCGGGCCGGTGCCATGACGATCACGGAATTGGCTCAGGTGGGACAGCCGGCGATCCTGATACCTTCTCCCAATGTGGCGGAAGATCATCAGACTAAAAATGCGGAAGCATTGGTGGCAAAAGACGCTGCCATTCTGCTGCCTAATGACAGGGCGGAAGAGCGAATTATCCGGGAGGCGCTGGATGCACTTGCTCTACCGGAACGCCTGCCGGAGTTGAGCGATAACATTAAGAAAATGGCCCGGCCGGATGCGGCTGCCAGAATTGCGGATGAAGTATTGAGCCTGATTAAAAAGTGAATGTGCTGCGCCCGGTGTAGCCGGATGTCAGAATCGAATTAATCTTTGAGATTGGAAGCTAAAGCATTAAATGATATAAAAACCGCCTACTTCGTAGGCATCGGCGGGATCGGCATGAGCGCCATTGCCCGCTATTTCCACGGTCGCGGCGTAGCCGTTTACGGATACGATAAAACTGCGACAACCCTGACCAGAAAGCTGGAACAGGAAGGAATGACCATCCATTATACGGAAGATGTATCTGCCATTCCGGAAGGTGTCGATCTGGTGGTTTATACCCCGGCGGTACCTGCCGAACACGCAGGGTTACAGTATTTCCGGGCCAATGGATTTCCTTTGAAAAAACGAGCGGAAGTGCTTGGGATCATCAGCCGGGGCATGCGCACTATTGCGGTGGCCGGTACGCATGGCAAAACGACCACATCCACCATGGTAGCTTATCTGCTGCGCAGTGGAGGGGTGGATTGCACGGCCTTTCTGGGAGGGATCGCCGGTAATTTCGATTCCAACTACGTATTGGGGCAAAGCGATTGGGTCGTAGTGGAAGCCGATGAATACGACCGGTCTTTTCTGCACCTGTCGCCCGATCTGGCAGTGATCACTTCGATGGACCCCGATCATCTGGACATATATGGTGATCCACAGACCATGCTGGAGACGGGTTTCCTGGCCTTTGCCCGACGTCTGAAAGCAGGAGGACGGCTGCTGGTGCAGGAAAAATTGCAGGCGCATTTTACGGCGTTTGACCGTACGGCCACCTATGGCCTGAACGCCGGGGAGTATCGGAGCGAGAACCTGAGAGTGGAGGATGGCTTTTTTACTTTCGATTATCGCAGTCCGAAAGTGGAAATGACGGGTCTTCAGCTGGCCCTGCCCGGAGCCCATAATGTAGAGAATGCCACTGCTGCCATCACCTTTGCCCTGGAATTGGGGGTGAAGGAAGCGGATATTCGGAAAGCACTCCGGGAATTCAAGGGCGTTAAGCGCCGCTTTGACACCATCTACCGGGATGAAGAGCGGGTATACATTGATGATTACGCGCATCACCCTTCGGAATTGCGGGCCGCTATCGGTGCTGCCAGGATGTTGTTTCCGGACCGGCAGATTACCGGTGTTTTTCAGCCGCATCTGTATTCGCGTACGCAGGATTTTGCGGATGGATTCGCCGAATCGCTCGACCTGCTCGATGAAGTTATCCTGCTGGATATTTATCCGGCGCGGGAAAAACCGATACCAGGGGTAGATGCTGAACTGATCCTGGGAAAAATGAAGAATACCAATAAGCAATTGACGCAAAAGAGCGAATTGCTGGACGTGATAAAACAAAAGCAACCGGAAGTATTACTGACATTAGGCGCGGGAGATATTGATACGCTGATCGAACCGATTGCAAATTGGCTAAAAAGCGGAGGATCAGCCAACGCTTAATGCAGAGTACTACCAACGTTTGACGATTCACGGATCTAAATGAACCAACTTAATTTCTATTGATCTAAACATCTAAAAAGATGATGCAGCAGAAACATATCCGTCAGTTGAAGACCCTCGGCTATCTGGCCGCCGGGCTGCTGGGGATCCTGTTGATCATTTCGGCGGTGGAGCGCAAAGGCGAAAACCGCGTGGTGGATGTGGTTGTGGACATTGAGCCCTTGCCCGATAGCAGCCTACTGATCAAACGGGAGGATGTTCTCCTGGCTATTGACCGAAGCTTCGGTTATCCATTGAATGCTCTGCCGGTCAGAGAAGTGAATATGGAACGGCTGGAACGGATATTGGAGGAAGATCCTTTTGTATTGGATGCCGAGACCTATATCAATGCCAAGAGCAAGATCTTTATACACATTGAGCAGCGGGAACCAATATTGCGGGTGATCGATAACAACGGGTTAAATTATTTTCTGGATCGTACCGGAGTGAGAATGAAACCCAGCCAGCATGCTTCACCGCATGTGATCGTCCTAACCGGCAATATTCCGCCCTATTCGGATGACTTTCTCGAACCCGATAAGGATCACCTGCTAAAGGACCTGTTTGAATTGACGGAATTGATCCGGAAGGATGAATTGCTAAATCCTATGATCGAACAGATCCACGTGACGAACCGGAATGAAGTGACTTTGGTGCCGAAGATCGGACAACAGAAGATCTTTTTCGGACGTATCCGGGAGTCGGAAGAAAAACTGGAACGCCTGAAGATCTTTTACCGGGAAGCAGCACCGTATGAGGGATGGCGGAAATACCGTTCACTGGATCTGCGCTACGAAGGTCAGGTGGTGGCAAAACGGTAGATGTGGCCATATGTAGAAGTGTTGTAAGAATAGCCTACGCCTGCAAAGACATCGAAGAAATGACTTTTTGTTTAAAAAAGTTAAATTTTTTAAAATATTAAACATTAAATTGTATTTTACAGCATCTAAACTCCCATGTGAGGAAGCTTGCTAGGAATGAGAAATGAGGAGTGAGGAATGAGAAACTACCAAATGGATTTACTCACTCTTCATTTTTCACTCCTCACTCCTAAAAAACCGACGAACTATGGAATCAAAATCTTTAAACTCTGATCTTGTCGTTGCCTTGGATATAGGAACAACGAAGGTATGCGCCGTAGCCGGTAAGCGCAATAAGCACGGAAAGCTCGAAATTGTCGGTTTCGGTAAAGTGGATAGTGAGGGGGTGCTACGCGGAGTAGTATCTAATATTGAGAAAACCGTTAAGGCAATTGCAGACGCCGTTAATCTGGCTAAGCGCAAAGCAGGCACCGATTTCAATCAGGTGCATGTGGGGATTGCCGGCCAGCACATTAAAAGCCTGCAACACCGGGGTATTCTTACCCGCGATAATGATATAACGGAGATCTCCGAACGCGATATCAATCGCCTGATGAGTGATATGCACAAGCTGGTATTGCCTCCGGGCGATAAGATCCTGCACGTCATTCCCCAGGAATATACCGTAGATAACGAGCAGGGGATCACCGATCCGATCGGTATGTCCGGCGTGCGACTGGAAGCGAACTTCCATATCATCACCGGGCAGATCACTGCTTCCAATAATATTCACCGTTGTGTGGAACGCACCGGTCTGCGGGTGGCTAATATGACCCTGGAACCGATCGCTTCTGCGGCTGCGGTACTGAGCGAGGAAGAAAAAGAGGCTGGTGTAGCTTTGGTTGACATCGGCGGTGGTACTACGGATATCACCATCTTCTATGACGGCATCATCCGGCATACGGCAGTAGTTCCCTTCGGTGGCAATGTGATCACCAAAGATATCAAGGAAGGTTGCCATGTGATGACGCAGCAGGCCGAAAAACTGAAAGTAAAATTCGGCTCTGCGCTGGCCGAGGAAGTGTATGACAACCGTATCATCACCATTCCCGGTCTGAAAGGCAGAGAGCCGAGAGAGATCAGTGAAAAGAACCTGGCGCGCATCATTCAGGCGCGGGCGGAAGAGATCCTGGATTATGTAGTTTGGGAGATCAAACGCTCCGGATATTCCGATAAGCTCATCGGCGGCATCGTCCTCACCGGAGGGGGAGCACTGCTGAACCACATCGATAAACTCACCGAATACCACACGGGCATGAGCACCCGTATCGGTATCCCGGTAGAGCACCTGGCGCACGGCTACCACGAACAGCTGAGCAGCCCCATTTACGCCACGGCGGTGGGCCTGCTGATGAAAGGCATTGAAGATGTGGAAGCCGGCAGGATACAGGCCGAAGAGCCGGAAGCTGAAGTGAAGAAAGAGGAAAAAGAAGCGGTTGCTGTGGAAGCAGACAGCAATAAGTGGTACGAGCAATTGTTCCGCAAGACCAAAGAGTGGTTTGAGGCGGAACCGGATGCTGAATTTTAATTTTCCGGTTTTGGGTTTTAGGTCCTCGGTTCTCGGCCGGGCACCAAGGACCTAATACCAAGAACCTAAAATAAATTCTCTTGAACATCATAGACCCTTTGGATGCTTACTTACTGATACTGAAAAGCCGGTCAGTCCGGATTGGCAGCGTTCATCCGAATGGTTTCTGGACAAAAACCAGCAGTTATGGTATTTGATTTGCCAAAGGACGAGAGTCCGATCATTAAGGTTATTGGAGTTGGTGGCGGCGGAAGCAATGCCGTGACCCATATGTACAAGCAGGGTATAATAGGCGTTGATTTTGCCATTTGCAATACTGATGCCCAGGCCATGGAAATGAGCCCGGTGCCTACCCGCATGCATCTCGGACCAGACCTGACCGAAGGACGGGGCGCAGGATCAAAACCCAATATCGGGAAACTGGCTTGCGAAGAGTCTATCGATGAAGTTCGTAAGTATCTGGAAAACAACTGCCGCATGCTCTTCATCACTGCGGGGATGGGTGGTGGAACCGGAACAGGTGCCGCGCCGATCATTGCAAAAGCAGCGCAGGAAATGGATATCCTGACGGTGGGGATTGTGACTTTGCCCTTTACCTTTGAGGGACGTCGCCGGACCCAGCAGGGACTGGAAGGCCTGAACGAACTGAAAAAGAACGTGGACACACTCATCGTGATCTCCAACGATAAGCTGCGTCAGATCCACGGTAATCTTTCTCTGACCGATGCCTTCTCCCAGGCCGACAATATTTTGACCACTGCGGCCAAAGGTATTGCCGAGATCATCACCGTTCCGGGTTACGTCAACGTGGATTTCGAAGACGTCAATACGGTAATGCGCGACAGCGGGGTGGCCATCATGGGTACCGCCAGTGCAGATGGGGATGATCGTGCCCGCCGGGCAGTGGATGAGGCGCTGCATTCTCCGTTGCTTGAGGACAACGACATTCGTGGTGCCCAGCACATCCTGCTGAACATCACTTCCGGTAAGCGGGAAGTGACCATGGACGAGATCTTCGAGATCACGGAATTCGTGCAGGAAGAGGCCGGCTACGGAACGGATCTGATCTGGGGTAACTGTTTTGACGAATCTCTGGGTGATAAGATCAGTGTAACGGTTATTGCCACCGGCTTCGAGCGCAATAAAGCGACCAAGCAGAAAATGGGCGAAGACCGCATCGTTGTTTCTCTGGATGACGAGGATAATAAGCCGAGATAAGAAAAAAAAACGGGCCTCGCTGATATAGGTTTTGAAGAGGAAAATGTGAATAGCGCACAAACCTTTGATTTTGATGACATCCGGCCTAAGTCGGATAAATTTCAGGGGCCGCGTTATTCTTACCAGGATCCCTATGTTCCGCCGGTAGAAAAGACGAACCCGGAAGACGAGCGCCGCCGTCAGGCCGAGCGGGAAGCCAAACGCCGCGAACGTCAGCGCAATCTGGGGTTGAAACTCAATAATCCGCATACGGTTAATGAGCTGGAAAACCAACCGGCTTATATGCGCCGAGGTGTTACACTGGATAATGTGCCCGATTCGCAGGAGCCGGCTATGTCCAAGTGGAGCATCACGGATGATGAACAGCCGGAGATCCGGGATGGCAATTCGTTTTTACACGATAATGTAGATTAATTTGTTGCCGGGTAACCGATACCGGGTTACCTGACGAATGATATTTTAGTAAAAAAAGGAAAGTAAAGGCTTGCAACGGGGTGGTTGTGGGCCTTTTACTTTTTCAGTGGGTTAGGGTTTTTGTTTCCTTTCAAAATGCCTGCAATAGAAATATCTTCATCGATCTCCTTCTCCTCCCAATGGATACCATATCCTCCACTGATAAATCGCCAGTGTTTACGTTGCTCATCGGTAGCCTCCGCCAAACGCCAAAACCAATGGTATGGAACTCCTACCTCACGACCATCTTCTAGCAGGACGTAAAACATTTCTTTTTCAATCCTTACGCTGGTAGCCTTTATATTCTGCAACTCAACTGAAGAATTCATACCACTTCTTTTTGAAAGTATCTTGTTCTTGATGGACGATCACATTACCCCAATTTTCTAAGGATAGTAGGCATTCTTCTACTGGTTTAAAGTTAGTCCTTTTATTTGGAAATTGTAAGTATAGTATCCTCAACTAAGGGGCCGGCAAATAATAAATTCTTGGTTTCAGGTGAGCCATCTTACCGCCAGGCTAGACGCGAGAACTGCGCATAGCCAGGCTACGCAAGGCTTTGGGAAATGAAGCATGGGGTAAGAGAGGCAGATCAAATCGGGAAGTTATTATTAGCCAGGCCCTAATTTCAAGCAAACCGTCAATCATGAATCTTCAAGATGTGATTAATTTAGAGATCTTGATATAAATATTAGTGAAGATAAAAAAACTTGCTATTGATTTATTTTTTTTTACATCACAAATTATTTGTTAATATAATATATTGATTGCTTATGAAAAAAATTAAAATATTCCTATTATTTACAACGTGTTTTCTCTATGGGACGAGTGTTAGCTAAGAGCTTGTTTAAAAATTTTCCTCTTCAATTCTGGCGATGCTCGAAAGAACCATTCTGATGTTGGCCAGATATAGGAAAGATTCCGAAGATTCAACTGTTCGTTCGTAATCCTTGACCAATCGGCGATAGAAATTGAGCCAGGCGAATGTTCTTTCTACCACCCAACGCTTGGCTTCCACAACAAATCCTTTCTGGCCTTCTGGTCTTTGAGGTGATTCAAATTCAACGTGGACCGAACTAACCAAATCGGCAAATTCCCCCCGATAAGCTTTGTCCCCCAGAATTTTCTCCAGGCGATACATTTGGCTATGAAAGTCAGGTTCCACCAGGTCTTTACCAGCTTGTCCATCATGAACATTTGCTGGATGAACAGCAACTCGCCAAATGCGTCCCAGAGTATCAGTTAAGATGCTACGTTTACGCCCATTGACCCATTTGTTGCCATCCATTCCACGAGCAGTACCAATCATGGGACTCAACTTAACACTTTGTGCATCAACAAGTCCTAGGCTAGGACTGGCTTTGCGATCATGAATTACTATGCGTTCTATACGATTCAATGCATCATTAATAGTTTCGATGATGCCATACCGGGTCCAGTGCCTGAAATAGTAGTAAACGCTCTGCCAGGGAGGAAATTGGCTATCCAAATTTCGCCACTGTGCCCCAGTCCGGGTAATCCACAAAATGGCATCCATTACGTCTCTCAGATCATGTTTGCGCTGCCGCTTGATCGGTAGAAATATGCTAACTTTATCCCACTGGTCATCAGTCAGGCGGGCGTATTGGTCCGTCATATCTTTATGGTTTGGTCACTTTAAGATATGACTGATGGCCGGTTTTTCTACACCCAACTAATTTTTAAACAAGCTCTTATATATAAAGAAAAAACCTGAGGGTGATTTGGAAACTAAGGAGTTGAAAGTTAATGATATGCTTCTATTTGATAACCAGTAAAACGCTTGATGTGCTGGAGAGAAAAAAACTGGCCTTATTTAACTTACTGCTAATCTTCCTACTGCTGCAAAATTGCAGGGAGGTATCGCATTTAGCTAACGACTATCCCGCAACACAGATTGAGTATTCCAATCCAAAAGTGATAAATCTCCCCTTGGACTCCTTTTCACCACCAATGGTGCCATATGGCCAGGTGCTAAGGGGGGATACTTTAAAATACATGTTTTACAATCACTTCAATACTTCATTATATACCTACGATTTTAGGAATTCGGTTCTGATAAAAAAGATCGTACTTGACTATGAAAAGGGTGAAAAACTGCCAGAGATCAATGCTTTTTATTACATAAATTCAGATTCTATTCTTTTATTCCCCCAGTACGGTGACTTTTTTTTCATCTGCAATGACAATGGCAAAATATATGGAGACCGGATTTCTTTCGTGGATGATGATGATCAGGATAAAGTTGAAAGCCATTGGATAAGTTCTTCCTTTCCTGTGGTAAAGATCGGAAGCAAAATTTACATCAAAAATGCCTTTGGCAATATAGCTTATGATACTGATCCAAAACGTTTTTTACTTATAGAATATGATCTAAAGACCGGGGCATCATCATTTTTTATCAAGCATCCGCCATCTGTTTACGATAAAAACTTTGACAATACTACTTTTAGGCATATGGTCTTAGCCCAAAAGGAACCCGATAAATCGCTCTTATACAGCTTTTATTTTGATCCATATATTTATGTATTCGATGGAGATAAATCTGGTGTCAAATCTTATCGTTGTGCTCCAGAAAACTTTGAAATCCCCCCTGCTCTAAAAGCTGATATCACTAGTGACGATGCCTGGATTCGCTTTCAAACCACGTTTAGTTTTTCCACACTCACTTATGATCCTTTTAAAAATACAATTATACGAGTAGGGTTGATTCCCCACACATACGATGATATTCAAGCGGGATCGGTAGACCCTGAAATGCCTAAAAAG
Organism: Lewinella sp.; assembly: GCA_020436695.1. GTDB lineage: Bacteria > Bacteroidota > Bacteroidia > Chitinophagales > Saprospiraceae > Flavilitoribacter. The sequence continues at coordinate 14,134 of JAGQXH010000114.1, forward strand.
CCGAAGATTTACCTTTTTGATAAGCATTATAATTTGTTAGGCGAAATTTCCCTGAATCATGAATCGTTTTACTACTTCCCCAGCCTATTTGCAACTGAAGAAGGATTATGGATTCAAAAAGTATTGGATGATGAAAATGTCATGTGTTTTGAGTTAATTGAATATGAAATTTAGACACGCTTAGCTCAACTGAAGAATTCATACCATTTCATTTTGAATTCATCTTGTTGCTTTTTTTATTGAAACACCGGAAGTCGTAAAAGAGATCCCCTGCTGCCCATTCGTAGAGATCATCACTGCCTCGATCACCGGCTTGACCTGCGCCGACTTACCCGACCAGATCACAATAAAATTGGCACCGCTGCCGCCGGTCTTATCCCGCTCTTCGATCACATAGTCGACTGAGGCCATGGGGTTGACGTAGATGGGATGATCCAGATATTCCTTGACACGTTTTCCCGCCGAATCATAATAATCAACGGTATGAACGATCATGGTATCCGTGAAACTGGTATTTCGGATACTGAGGGTTGCCGTGAGCAGAAAGCGGACTTCCTGGTTGCGGCTGTAGATATCGGAATAGATGGGAACGTAGACCGAGTCTTTATAGGTAAAAGCCCGCATGCTTGCCTGATCTACCGGCTGGTTGTTGAAGATGTGGCTGTTGTAGTAAGGACCTTCCGACGTAGCCGGTTGGGAACAGGAATAAAGTAGGGCCGTGAGTAGGATAGCCGGGCCGAAGTATTTAACCGAACTTGCGAAGACATAGAAAATATTATTTGTCATACGGCTTGTCAGATTTAGGGTGAACACATTGTCAATAAAATCAGGTGACACGATCCACCCTCAGTCCTTAGGACAGCTCCCTCAAGAGACTACACT
>JAGQXH010000115.1 GCA_020436695.1 Lewinella sp.
CTTGCGGATCACGATGTCCTGGTAGCAGATGTCCGGAGAAGTCAGCCCTTTGCAGGCATCCACTGCGGTAAACTTGCGAGTGATCACTACGTCATCACAATCCTTGTCATAGCCGTAGTTTACTACGTCCTCAACGGTAACGGTGATATCGCCGCAGTTGTCAGTGAACTCAGCGTAGCCGGTTACATATTTGAACAGCCACTTCGCCTGGTGCGTGGAGATGGATCCTTCGATCAGGTTGCCATCTTTATCCAGTTTGTAGGTTACCGGACCGTCCAGTAACAGTTTTTCAATATCATCACAAACAAAATCCTGGAAGCCGTAGTCATAAGTAGACCAGCCGGATACCGTAGAGGGGCAATATTCCAGCACCGGAGCTTTCTTATCTTCGGCAGTGATATAGCCCCAGCAGGTGTTGTTAGGATCACTAACCGATGTAACTACATACTTATAAGTACCGCAACCGGTAACAACTGCCTGATTAAAACCGTCGCTATCGCCATCGTTTTTCAAATCATCATCATCACCGTTCGGAGCTTCTTCATCAACGCCATCTTCAATGGTCATATAAACCCCGCAGTATTCCCAATCGTAGCCACCGACAACACTGGCCGCATTGAGTCTGGCTGAGCAGTCATCCTGCAGACTGACATTTAGTTGGCCGGGGCATATCAGGTTCTCCGTACAATCTCCTTCCTCAACCGACTCTTCGATACAGTTGACCCCTGTATCTGCATCCGTGGCTAATACGCAAATGGCATTTGCGAGGAAGAAGTCGTTGGTAGACGTAAGCTCGGGGCCATCTGTAATGCAACAGCCTACACCAGTAAACATGTTTACATCGGTTGTGGCAAAGATCCCATCCCCAAAGAGGGAAGTAGCCAGACCGTTGAGGCCCGAGACACCGTTGACATTGGACACCAAACGGCTTACTACTAAATACTGGCTGGCAGTTTCCTCCGTGAAAGCGTCTAGGGCACCGCCGCCATTATAGATATCTTCTCCCATTACATTGGGAAAGCAGCTATCCTGCAGATCCACGTTAATTTGTGATACACCTGCACCACCACTCGGTAAGCCGCTTAATTCTAATTCCAAGAGCTCACATACCGGATCGTAACCAGGGCTATCGCAGCCGGCGATCACTACACCACCATCGGCAATCCAGCTTTTCAATTCATTCATCTCGCTCTCCGTGTATGCTGCGTCCGGTTCATAACCAGACCACCAGATCATACAGCCGTTGGCATCAAGGGTAGCTTTAGTGAATCCGTCACCTACCGCAACAAAGGTAAATTGGTAGTCACAAATGGCTCCACCAGGGCCGAAATTGGCGAGATTGGATAGCTTAAGGCCAACATCATTGCTAACGGAGGGATTGTAGCCTCCGGCCGTCTGCGAACAAATAGTCACTATCTGAGCCTCGGCCAAAGGTCCAAACAGGAACAACAAACACAAAAAGAGCCAGTATCGCAAGTGCCGGCCCGATTGTTGCTTAGGTAAAAAATACTTCATAAGATTAAGATTAGGTCATTAGTATATTAATAAGGTCGAAAAAGGTCGATTGAAAAAAGTGTGACGGACCGTTTAGACCAACAGCTATCCGTCCTTCAACATCCAATTGTTTTAGGAACTATAAAATCAAAAAAATTCAGGTCTGTATTTTGGGAACTAAAGGGATGATGGTTTTGGTCATCGAAGGAATGACGCCTAAAGATAGTAAAGAAATGTTAAAATTTTCCAAAAATCGGTCGATCAAAGCTTGGTTGATTAGGCAACGGTCGATTTAGTCCAGTAAATGGGAAAAAAAAACGAAGTAATGCGTGCGAGAATTTATTAGCATCTAAAAAGCATCCCGGGCTCTCCAACGGAAGGCCCGGGACTACTCTAAAATGTTTCCCTAAGAAATATTTGGTCAATCGCTTTATATCTTTGAGTCGGCAGTCGATAGTCGTAAGTCGGCAGTCATGGAGATGGGTACAATAACTATCTTAACAAGTACATATTAGCGGGATTGGAGCCTTTTTTGTACTGCAATCCGGGTTGTTCCCATGCCCATTAAATCAACACCCCGATCCACAATAGACACTATTGACTATTGACTGCCGACTATCGACTAAAATCACTCATTCCTAAGCCGTGCCTGTGCTGCGGCCAAACGGGCGATAGGCACCCGGAAAGGAGAACAGCTCACGTAATCCAGACCGACGCGGTGACAGAAGTCAACGGAAGCAGGGTTACCACCGTGCTCACCGCACAAGCCCAGAGAAAGGTTCGGATTACCTTTGCGGCCGCGCTCTACTGCGATCTGTACCAGACCACCGACACCGTACTGATCGATCTCTTCGAATGGGTCGTGATCCAGCAGCCCCTGTTTGAGATACAGCGGCAGGAATTTACTGGCGTCGTCCCGGGAATAACCGAAGGTCATCTGCGTCAGGTCATTGGTACCAAAAGAGAAGAAGTCGGCATTCGGGGAGATGTAATCCGCCAGAAGAGCAGCCCGGGGCGTTTCGATCATCGTACCGATCTCATATTTCACGCGGTCGTTGCGTTCGGCAAATATGGCTTCGGCCGTTGCTTCGATGAGCGCTTTCTGGGCTTCGTATTCCTTCACTTTGGATACCAGCGGTACCATGATCTCCGGAATAACGTTGATGCCTTTCTGTTTTACGTCAATCGCTGCTTCAATGATCGCTCTTACCTGCATTTCGGTGATCTCCGGATAGGTGATACCCAGACGGCAGCCGCGGTGTCCCATCATCGGGTTGGCTTCCTTGAGTTCTTCGATCCGGTCTTTGACGACTTGAAGAGTAACACCCATCTCTTCGGCCACTTCGCGCTGTCCAACCTCATCGTGGGGTACAAACTCATGTAAAGGAGGATCTAGCAAGCGGATGGTCACCGGCAGATCGTGCATGGTCTCGAACAGACCAGTGAAGTCACCACGCTGTAGTACCAATAATTTATCGAGGGCTTTGCGCCGGCCGGCTTCATCGGCGGCCAGGATCATTTCCCTCATCGGCAGGATGCGTTCCCCTTCGAAGAACATGTGTTCCGTGCGGCACAGACCGATACCTTTAGCACCGAAGTTAAGCGCGGTGGCTGCTTCTTCGGGGGTATCCGCATTGGTGCGTACTTCCAGGCGGGCATATTTATCGGCCAGGGCCATCAGTTCACCGAAGTCGCCACTCAGGCCGGGAGCCTGCGTCGTAATACGACCTTCGTATACTTCACCGGTAGAACCGTTCAGAGAGATCCAGTCGCCTTCGCGGAAAGTCTGTCCGTCTACGGTCATTTTTTTGGCCTTATAATCTACGTGGATGGCACCGGCACCGGATACACAGCATTTACCCATACCTCTGGCCACTACAGCTGCGTGAGAAGTCATCCCGCCGCGGGCGGTAAGGATACCTTTGGCAACGCTCATACCCCGAAGGTCTTCGGGAGAGGTTTCCATACGGACCAGAATGGTCGGTTTGCCTGCTTCGGCCCACTCCTCAGCTTCATCAGCGAAGAAGACGATCTGACCGGTAGCCGCACCCGGTGAAGCCGGCAGACCTTTGGCCACCACATTGGCCTCAGCTACGGCTGCAGGTTCAAAAACCGGGTGTAACAATTCGTCCATCCGTTGCGGATCTACCCGCATCAATGCCGTTTTTTCATCGATCATGCCCTGATGCAACATGTCCATGGCGATCTTAACCATTGCTGCTCCCGTACGCTTACCGTTACGGGTTTGGAGTATCCATAATTTGCCGTCCTGGATGGTAAATTCCAGGTCCTGCATATCGGAATAGTGATTCTCCAGTTTGGTTTCCAGTGCAGACAGTTCTTTATATACTTCCGGCATGATCTCTTCGAGAGAAGGATAACTGGTGCGGCGCTCCTCTCCGGAGATCTTAGCCAGTTGAGCCCAGCGACGGGAACCTTCCAGCGTGATCTGTTGCGGTGTACGGATACCTGCCACCACGTCCTCACCCTGTGCATTTACCAGGAATTCACCGTTGAAAAGGTCTTCGCCTGTACCAGCGTCACGCGTAAAGGCCACTCCGGTAGCACTGTTGTTGTTCAGGTTACCGTATACCATGGCCTGAACGTTTACGGCCGTACCCCAGTGTTCGGGAATACCGTTAAGGCTGCGGTAAACTTTAGCCCGGTCATTATTCCAGCTTTCAAACACAGCGGAGACGGCACCTTCCAATTGTTCCCACGGATCAGTAGGGAAGTCTTTCCCGGTTTTCTGACGAATGAGCGACTTGAACTGTCCAACCAAAGCCTGAAGATCAGCAGTAGTCAGTTCGTTATCATTTTTCACACCCCGCTCTTCTTTCATGCGGTGAATGAGTATTTCAAAAGGATCTTCATCATCCTTGTTCTCCGGTTTGAGCCCCATTACAACGTCACCGTACATCTGTACCAGACGACGGTAGGCATCCCATGCGAAGCGGCTTTCGCCAAATTTTTCAGCAAGCCCTTCCACTACCTGGTCATTCAACCCCAGGTTCAATACCGTATCCATCATACCCGGCATGGAAACCCGTGCGCCGGAACGTACGGAGATCAACAACGGATCGGCAGCATCGCCAAAACGGGTACCCATGATGGACTCCAGGTGAGCAATACCGTTTTCCAGTTCTTCCTTGATGGTTGCCATCAGTTCCTCCCGTCCCTTTTCGGTGTACCGGGTACAGGCTTCAGTGGTGATCACAAATCCCGGAGGTACCGGAACGCCCTGCCGGTTCATTTCACAAAGGTTAGCACCTTTACCTCCGAGGAGGTTTTTCATACTGGCATCCCCTTCGGCATGTCCGTCGCCAAAGGTGTAGATGTATTTGGTCCGAACTTCTTTGTCTTCATCCCGAAGAACATCTTGAGTCATCATGATGGGTATATTTTTTGAAGTATTTATTTTCAAATGTGGGTTCAAGTTAAGAGGAGATACCCGGAAGAATATTGACATTTATTTGCATGTAGGGTGATGCTTATCAGTGTTTGATGCTGGGATGTTGGGATGTTGGGATGTTGTGATGTTGTGATGCTGGGATGCTGGGATGCTGGGATGTTGGGATACTAGGATGTTGTGATCCTGTGTCGTGCGAGGGAGTGTCCAGTCAACTGTGTCTCCTTCTTGGTGTATCGAGAGTAAATTTTGATTTTCAATATTTTACTTGATTCGTGAGCACATCAAAACACGAACACATGAACACTCTCCGTGCGATGTAGTGATGTGATAGTAACATCAAACAACCAACAAGGGGATCTTCGTTTTACCCGCCATTTGCCGTGTCAGGCTGCGATGGAATAACTTCCTTTTCCAACTGTTGCGGCCTCTGTACATGATCAACAGGTCGATCTCATTTTGCTCGCTGAACTGGCTGAGATCTTCCACTAACTCATGCTTGCGCAGTTTGTGGGTATAAATAGTGCTGTCCGGCAGATGAGCGGCCAGGCTTTTTTTCAGCTTTTGCAAATGCACCGGCACTTTTGGATCATTGGCGTCACCGAAAAAGACCAGATGGATCACCCGTTGCGGTACGTTGAGCAGATCAGACCATTCGAGTAATCTTTTTTCATTTACCCATTTCAGATCCACAGCATAAGCGATACTCGTCATTTCATTTTTATCGGTATATTGGGGAACTACCACGACCGGACAGGTGGCATGGATGACTACATCCGAAGCCACTGTCCCCAGCAGGCTTTCAATCAGAGCATGTTCACCCCGGGTGCCCATTACGATCAGGTCGTAATCCCGGGCTTTTTTTCTGATCACCGGTATAATGGCGCCAACCTCAATTAAAGTGCTAATTTTCAGCGTCCGCTCCCCTTTCCATTCAGCATCAGCCACAAATTGCGCCATCCTTTCTTCCAGCAATGCCGTTCTGGCGTCGGTCGCACTTCCGGAAGGCTCCAGCGGATGATCGATATTTTCCATTTGGGGATAAGTGACGTGCAGCAAATGGAGCTCAGCAGCAGTTCCGGCAGCGATCCTTTGGGCAAAACGGTATGCCTTTAACGCAGTATCGGAGAAATCAACCGGAACGAGTATTTTTGCGATCTTTTTCATGATAATACCGGTTTTCGATCCTCTTTCTTTACCTTTTTTCTAAATTAGGACCAGAAATTCATGCGAAAGATGATCTAATACCGACAGGCAGATGATCCGGGTCATTGCCATAAATTAGTTCCCATGGTATAATTTTTTATTGCGTTTTAACGTTTTCATCAAAATAGGGGTAGATCAATACACCCCTGACCAATTCTACAACGATTCCCAGAGGGCGCCCATACACAAAAGCTCCGAGCCCATATGTTCGACTGTTACTTTTAACTTTTATTTCGTCAAAATGGTAGTGAATTTTTGAGAATTTGCCACCGTGCCAAGAATTCCGGCTGAATATTCAGCACTCATAAAAATGATAATGTTATGAAACAACTGATGTTGTTCTTGCTCATAGCGCCAGCCCTACTCTCCGTTGATGAAGCCAATTTGGCGGGCATTTCAAAAGCCCTGGGAGACGGCGATGCCACCGCTTTAGGCAATTACTTCGACGAATCAGTTGAAGTGGCGATCTTAGAGCAGGAAGATTTTTACGATAAAGGACAGGCCGTAGAAAAGATCCGTACTTTCTTTCAGCAGCATCCTCCCAAATCTTTTAACCAGATCCATAAAGGCAGCTCTCAATCGAGTGACTCGCAGTATTGCATCGGTGACCTGATCACCAGTGATGCCAAATTCAGAGTATACATCTACATGAAAAATGTGGGTGGCAAGACGCTGATCCAGGAGCTGCGGTTCAATAAAGAATAAGCCCTAAGGGCTGGTGCCGGGTACTTGGTTTTCGGTGCTCGGCATGCAAAACAGAGCGGTATCGAAATGGTTCGGTATCGCTCTGTTGATTTCTGGCCGGGGTGCGAACAAGACAATCTTCGAAAGCTTCATTTTTCCCCCAATACCCCCATTCCAAACAAAGCAAAATCGTACTTCACCGGATCTTCCGGATCAAAAGCGCGGAGTTTTTCGGTCAATTCCAGTACCGTTCTCCAGTCGGTCTGCCGGCGTTCGATCAGTCCGTGTTTGCGGGCTACCCGGTCGACGTGTACATCCAACGGCATCAACAACTGCCGGGGACTGATCTTTTTCCACAAACCAAAGTCCACACCGCGATCATCCTGCCGCACCATCCAGCGCAGAAACATATTGAGCCGTTTACAGGTGGAGTTGCGGGCAGGAGTGGCAATATGCTTGCGGGTACGTTGCGGAGCGTGTTCCAGGTCAAAAAACAGATCGTGAAATCCGGCTATTGCTTTTTCCACGGTTTCATCTAAGGGAGAAAGATGTTGGCTAAAAGCATCCTCCAGTGTATTGTGCCGACGATAATATTGCTGAAAGAATTCCAGGAAATAGAGTGTATCCGTGTACTGAAAAGTGCGGTGTTTGAAAGGAGCGAAGCGTTCCCGGTCCTTTTCCTCGTGTTGAGTAATGAACTCGTAGGGAGCTCCATCCATTAACTGAATAAGTTCATTGGCTTTATTGATGATGGTCACGCGTTGCCCCCAGGCCAGCATGGCCACCCAGAAACCCATGATCTCAATATCCTGTAAGCGACTAAACTGATGAGGTATGGAAATAGGATCCGCTTCGATGAAATCCGGACAATTGTAATGATTAACTACTTCATCCAGATAGGTCTTGAGATCGGAGGTCATAAGAGATAATTTCAATGGCAATGGAACAATGAAGCCATGAAAAGATTGTCAAAGTGAAACCGGTGAGTTGGTATTCGACCGTGGCTGCAGGCGTTTGTACATATTCAGTTTGACCAGCCCCAAACGCTGCGCCAAATGAGAAACGGAAACTCGCAATACCCCCAGGCCGTATCGCACACTTCTGGAAAAATTAATACTGGAAGCTTCCTCGAAATATTTGGTCGGACAGGTCACTTCACCAATGTGGAATCCCGCATAGATGATCTGGGAAAGCATTTCGTTGTCGAAAACAAAATCATCGGAATTCTCATTGAAATTGATGGTTTCCAGTACCTGCCGGTTGAAGGCGCGATAGCCGGTGTGGTATTCCGAAAGTTTGTAGTTGATCAGCAGATTCTGCGTGAGGGTCAACATACGGTTAGCAATGTATTTGTAGAGCGGCATACCTCCCAGCAGCGCTCCTTTGCCTAAAATACGGGAACCCAATACCACCGGATACAGATCATCACCAATGATATTCACCATAGCCGGGATGAGCTTGGGCGTATACTGATAATCCGGATGCAACATGATCACGATATCCGCTCCCAATTCCAGTGATTTATTGTACAGCGACTTTTGATTACCACCGTAACCCCGATTATCAGGATGCACGATCACGTGCTCGATGCCGATCCTGCGGGCAAGGTCAGAAGTGCCATCTCTACTGGCATCATCGCAGAGGATCACCTCGTCTACCAGATCAAAGGGAATTTCGCGGTAGGTTTTTTCCAGCGTTTGGGCGGCATTGTATGCAGGTAGCACAACCACTACCTTTTTTCCATTATACATCTATCTATCCGGTATTGGTATCGCCGCAAAGATAGAATTTTATTACGGTTTGCAGTAGGCAGAGAATGGTTAACGGATCATGGCCTACAGTTGATGGTAGAGGATAGAAGATCAGGGAGATATCATGAGGCTAAAATACGAACGGTGGATGAATATCACTTCCATCCACCGTAAGCCGATTGCCGCAGAACGTATGCTGTCTACCGTCAATCGTGTATTAGTTTGTGTAGTTCGTGTTTGACAAAAGCGCCCAGTTCCGCCACATATTCCCGGGAAAAATCAAAAGCGATACCTGCGGTGGCATAGATCTCATGAATAGGTTTGGTATATCCCAGTTTAAGTGCATTGATGTAGTCCCGGATGGCTTGTTCGGGTTCTTCGCGAAAACGCTTCCAGATCGCGATGGCCCCAAGTTGAGCCATTCCATATTCGATGTAATAGAACGGCACTTCAAAAATATGCAACTGTTTGTGCCAGATGTACTCCGAATAGTGTTCGAGTCCTTCACTATCTACTATATCAGAACTAAACTGCCGCAGCATCTCCATCCACTTTTGCCGGCGTTCTTCCGAAGTGTGATTGGGATGCGTATACAACCAATGCTGGAATTTATCGATGGTAGCGATCCAGGGCAGTACTTTCAGTACGTTCTCAAGTTGGGCGATCTTGGCCCGGCGGAGATCTTCCGCATCGGAGAAGAACATATCCCAGTGGTCCATCGTCAGGAGTTCCATCGTCATGGCAGCCAGTTCGGCCACTTCGGAAGGTACTCTTTTATAGACTGCCAGCTGTTGATCCTTGGTCAGATAGGAATGAATAGCGTGCCCGCTTTCGTGCAGGAAGGTACGCATATCATTCAGCGTATGAGTGGCATTCATGAAGATGAAGGGAACGCCGGTGATCATCAACGGCATATTGTAACCGCCGGGACGCTTTCCTTTTCTGGAATCGAGGTCGAGGTGCCCCATCTCCTTCATGATGGAGATCACTTTTCCGAAGAAAGGATGCAGCTCCGTCAGACACTGGATCGACTTATCCACCAGTTCGTCTGTATCGGAGAAAGGACGCAGCGGTGCCTGACCACTGGTATCTACATGCAGGTCCCACGGACGTAACTTGCCCAGTCCGAGGGTATTTTGCCGGTATTCATTCAGTTCATCAACCAGAGGCAGCACTTCATGCTGAATGGATTCGTGAAAATCAAGGCATTGTTCAACGGTGTAGTCGAAACGACCCAATTCCCGGAACTTATAATCCCGGAAGTTCTCGTAACCGGCATTCAGTGCGATCTGATGTCGCTTCGCCAACAGGTCATTAAAGAGTGCCTCCAGGCTGCTGGTATCCTGTAGTATTCGCTGGTTGATCTTGTGGTAAACATTCTCCCGGCAGATGCGGTCGGTCTCTTCCAAAAGTGCGCCGGCTTTCTGTAGGGTCATTTGCCGGCCATTCACCCCAATCGTCATTTCCGAGAAAATACGGCCGTGCTCTTTGGAGCGAAGCTGTACATCGGTAGCGAGCGGAATATTTTGCTGACGGAAAAGATCAACAGCATTCTGGATATTTCGCAGGTAGATATTGTAATATGGCTTGGGCAGTTGATTTATAAATGGAGAATTTACCAGTTTCCGGTTAAGGTCATCTTCGCAGGATGCAATACGGGGAGAAAGTTCCTGAACAGCATGCTGGTAGAGTTCCATGGCCTTGTCGTCCGAACTGTCTACCGTAATATGGATATAGCACCAGGCAAAGGTCTCACTTATTGCCGCGTCAAGATCATTGCGATCTTGTATCCATTGTTCGAGATCAGCTGCGGACCCGATCTGTCGATCGAGTAGGTTATCGTAATAAACTTTAAGCTCTGCCCAATCCTGTAAATCCATCGAAGGAGGTATAAACTCCCTGGATTTGGACGGGGTGGTGGTCGCCGTAGCTCTCATAAGTCGTCAACTTTGTAGTATATGGTGTGTTTATTCATGGGATTTGGAAAAACAACGGGGCCTCCTTTTCCAAAGATTATGATTAAAAAGTTCCGACAACCACCACAACACTATTCTTCCTCCTGACCGGCTTCCTCTGATGGAGCATCTTCATCATCTTCAAGCAGTCCTTTCCCGTTGAGGAAATTGAACCACTTAATGACTTTTTTCATGTCTCCGAGTTTTACCCGGTCCCGATCATAATTGGGCAGTATGTCGGTGAAGTATTCCTGTAGCTCATCTGGAGATGCCCCCGCATCGACGGGAGGATTATCGTCCAGTTGGTCGAGCATATTTCGAAAAACAATTTTCAATTCAGCGGTCTCACCATCATCCGTATAAATACCAATTGACCCCAGTGGAGTGAACTGATGCTTGCGGGAAGAAGCGAAACGCTTTTTGCCAGATTGCAGATCCTCGATGATCAATCCGTTATTCCGGTTGGCCGCCATTCGGTACAAACCCGGTAAGCCGCTAACCGCCATGATTTCTTCGATCTTCATAGAATGTAGATACGCTTTTAAATTTGAACCGCAAAGTTACAAACAAAAAAACGATATAGCCTCAAAACGATTGGAATGGAAAAACTTAATTGACCGGGGAGGCAGCAATTTTATCAAGTTTTCTATAGCCAGAACAACCCTAAAGCTCTATAGTACAAGGGTTAAGACGATGATGTGGGGGCATGTAGAAATGTAGTCACCAATGAATGTGAGGTAAAATTAAACCTTTTTTAATTCTGATCAAAGTATTAGGGGGTAGAAATATCTGATTCTGTCAAAAAATGCTCTCAAACAAGCATTCGACCTTCTTTTAAAGAAAAGGCGGAAACTTACAAAAAAACGGTATTAAAAAGCGATTAATCGGTCAACTGCCCGCTGCAAACGGTCCTGCGGCAGAAATTGACGCTCCAGATCGGCCGCAAAAGGTACCGGTGTATCCAGACTGCCCACCCGAAGTACCGGCGCGTCGAGTTCGGCGAATAAATGCTCACTGATGTAGGCCGACAACTCCGCTCCGATTCCGCCCAACAAGGTGTCTTCATGCAGGATGATCACCCGATTGGTCTTTCTGACACTGGCGGAGATCGCCTCATAATCCAGTGGCAAAAGACTTCTCAGATCGATGATATCGGCATCGAGATCGCGGCTTTCACACAGATCGAGAGCCCAGCGCACACCATATCCATAGGTCAGAATGCTCAGTTGCCGGCCCGACCTTACCGTTCTGGCCTTGCCGATAGGTACTTCGTAAGGAGTTTCAGGAACCGGGCCGTTCAGGCTTCGATAAAGTGCTTTATGCTCAAAAAACAAGACCGGATTAGGATCGGCAAAAGCCGCCAGCAGCAGCCCTTTTGCATCATAAGGCGTGGAAGGATAGACGATCTTAAGGCCCGGAACGTGAAAAAACCAGGCTTCATTACTTTGGGAGTGATAGGGCCCGGCTCCGGTTCCGGCTCCGGTAGGCATACGGATCACTACGTCCGCCGATTGCCCCCAACGGTAGTGCAGCTTTGCCAGGTTGTTTACAATTTGGTTGAAGCCGCAGCTCACAAAATCGGCGAACTGCATTTCTACCATCGCCTTCAGGCTTTTCAGGCTCAGGCCCAGACCGACACCGACAATGGCACTTTCACAAAGTGGCGTATTGCGTACACGGTCGGCCCCAAATCGCTCCATAAATCCGTCCGTAATTTTGAATACCCCACCGTAATCGGCAATATCCTGCCCCATCAATACCAGATCGGGATGTATTTCCATGGCCTGCCCCAAGCCTTCGGAAATTGCATCGATGAAGCGCCGGGAAATACCTTCTCCGTTCCAGTCCGGCTCAGGCGCAGGCTCGTGGTGGGCGTAAAGATCACTCAGCTCCGTAGCCAGATCGGCTTCGGTCAATGGGGCTTCATCAGCAATTTGTAACTCTTTTTTGATCGTTTTTTTGATCTCCGCTATCCACGTTTTTTGCTGTTCTTCCTGCAGAATACCATTCTCCAGCAAGTATTGCGCGTAATTAGTGATCGGATCTCTTTCTTCCCAATAGTCCATAAGATCAGTGGGTACATACTTGGTACCGGAAGCTTCTTCGTGGCCGCGGCGGCGGAAAGTCCGGCATTCCAGCAGTACCGGTTCAGGATGAGCACGAAGTTCTTCTGCGAGTTGCCGGACGGTCTGATAGACTTCCAGAATATTATTACCGTCGATGGTCAAAGAACGCATCCCGTAACCGGGGCCTTTATCCGCCAGATTTTCACAACGATATTGCTCATAAGTGGGCGTACTCAGTCCGTAACCGTTATTTTCGATCACGAATATGACCGGCAATTGCCATACGGCCGCTACATTCAGGGCCTCATGAAATTCGCCCTCACTGGTACCGCCTTCTCCGGTGAAAGCCAGTGTGACCTTGGGTTCTCCCTTGATCCGGTGGGCCAGCCCTACCCCATCGGCCAGCGACAGTTGCGGCCCCAGATGCGAGATCATCCCCACAATATGGTGCTCCATGGTACCAAAATGGAAGGAACGGTCACGGCCTTTCGTATACCCCATCAGCTTACCCTGCCATTGGGCAAACAGGCGATGCATCGGCACATTCCGGGTAGTGAAAACGCCAAGGTTGCGGTGCAGGGTAAAAATAAACTCATCGGACTCCAGTGCAGCCGTTGTGCCTACGGAAATAGCCTCCTGCCCAATACCGGAGAACCATTTACTGATACGTCCCTGGCGCAGCAGGATCAGCATCTTTTCTTCGATCAGACGGGGTACCAGCAACTGGCGGTACAACTCCAAAAGTAATTCGTTGGAAAGTTCACCTCTTTGATACTGAATGGGAGATAGGGCTGCCTTTGACATTAATCCGGTCGCATTTGGTTTGGAAGGCAAATTTATACATAAATTATGGTAGGATGTACTTTCAGTGTGTATCCCAAATGTTCAAGATTGCTATCTTTATAAACGAATAAATTTTTGTCAATGACTTCCACTCGCACTATATTACTCCTCCTGGCATTCGCCCTGGGAGCCTGGGCTATTATTCATTGGTTGCCGACAGAAGAAAAGATCGACTTCAGTACCCAGGTTAAACCCATTCTGAACAAACGGTGTATCTCCTGCCACGGCGGTGTGAAAAAGAGTGGCGGGATCAGTTTTCTCTTCCGGGAAGAGCTGTTGACCAACGGAGAATCCGGCCGGCCGGCCGTGGTAGCCGGCAAATCAGGACAGAGTGAGATCATCCGCCGTATTACCCATCCCGACCCTGAATTCAGAATGCCTCCGGAGGGGCCGCCTCTTTCGTCCGAAGAGATAGACATTCTTACCCGTTGGGTAGATCAGGGCGCAGCATGGGGGTTGCATTGGGCCTATCAACCGGTGAAAGCCCCTGTTTTTCCACCGTACCCGGTATCGACCGGTGATGTGGGCCCAACCTCAAAAGCATGGACAAAAGAAGGCATTGATCGCTTTGTGATCCGGCGATTGCTGGAAAACGATCTGGAACCCAATGAAGAAGCCGATTGCAGCACCATCGTTCGCCGCCTGAGCCTCGATCTTACCGGAATGCCTCCCACTACCGCCATGGTCGAGCAATACTGCGCTAACCCTAATGAAAGCACTTACCAGGGTTTGATCGATACTTTATTAGCAAACCCTGCCTTTGGGGAACACTGGGCTGCACACTGGCTCGATCTGGCCCGCTATGCCGATACCAAGGGGTTTGAACGAGACGATAATCGCGAGATCTGGCAATACCGCGACTGGCTGATCCGGGCGTTCAACCGAGACCTTCCATTTGATCAATTTACCATCGAGCAACTCGCCGGCGATCTGCTACCCGATCCCACTCCCGATCAATATACGGCCACTGCTTTCCACCGCAATACTATGAGTAATGATGAGGGCGGTACGGATAATGAGGAATACCGGGTACAGGCCGTTATAGACCGGGTAAATACGACTTGGGGAGTATGGCTGGGAACCACCATGAACTGTGTACAATGCCACAGTCATCCTTATGACCCGATACGGCATGAAGACTTTTATACGTCCTATGCCTTTTTCAACAACAGCCGGGACGAGGATACGCATCATGATTCACCCCGATACCGCTTTTATACCGGAGCCGATTCTCTGCAGATAGACAGTATCAAAGCATTTATTGCAAAACTTTCATTCGATGACGATGAGCAACGTGAACAGGCAATAACTTCCGTAACTCAGCTACTCAATACGACCGAACCGAAGGTTCATCCACACTATTTTGATTTTCTGGAAAACAGTGCCCACGGAGATACCAAGAACATTGTTTTTTATCCGGACGGCCTGATCCGATTGCCGCACTTTATGATCGGAGAGGATAGCTTACTGATTATCAGTTTTAACGGGGTTCCGGAAGGTGGCATCCTGACTATAAGACGAGATTCAACAGATGGACCTCTGATGCAG